>JANMHL010000264.1:0-2773 GCA_031375125.1 Novosphingobium sp.
GCTGGGCTTTATCGCGCTGCTGCCCGGCTGGATCGATCATCTCTATATCCAGCCCGATCTGCACCGCCGCGGGATCGGTTCGGCGCTGGTGCGGTTTGCACAGGGGCGGCAAAGCGAGCTCAGGCTCTACACCTTCCAGTCAAACCAAAACGCGCGCGCCTTTTACGAAGGCCACGGCTTCGTCATCGAAGAACTGACCGACGGCACGCGCAACGAAGAGCAGATGCCGGATATCACCTATTTTTGGCGGGCGGCGGGCCACTGAACCGCAGATTTTATCGCGCGGCAAACAGCGCGGGGGAATAGCATGGCTCTGGCACCGGCAGGTCTGCCGCTTGCGCTGCCTCAATCCATGCATCGATAGCCACAGACACCTTGGTCACCGCCTCTTCCGGCGTGGTCCCTCGCGCTGAGCACGGCCTGAGGTCAGGCACATCGGCGATCCAGCACTGCTCTTCAGCATACCAGAACACGTTGATGTGATAGCGTGGATGATCGGACATGGCGCGTTCAGAACTACGCGTTTGCCCTGACGCAGGGCAAGTGCAGATGAGTCCGGTTTGGTGCGAAATCACGCGGCGCGCGGAACGATCTGGTCCAATTCGCCATTGAGAGCGCGCTTAGCCTCAAGCAGTTCGTAGTCGTCCTGCAACCCCAGGAAAAAGCCCTCGGACATGCGGAAATAGCGGGAAAGCCGCAGGTCCAGATCACCACCGACTGGCTCGCTCCCAGTGATCACGGCACGCAGACGCGCGGTATCTAGGCCAATCGCCGAGGCCCGTGCTTCTGCGGTCAAGCCGATGGGTTCCATGAACTCCGAAACCAGCAATTCGCCCGCGTGTGCGTTGTGCAGCCAGTCGGGGTTAGTCGTGGTCGGCGATTTCGACATTGTATGCGCCAAGTCAGGCGGCGGCGTATATCGCCGGGCGATAACGCGGTTCAGGAATGGGAAGGCCGCGCTCTTTGGCAGTCTCAATCCACAATGTGATTGCGATTTGCGCTTCGGACATGGCTTCTTCGGGTGTGGCTCCGTGCGCCGAACAGCCTTTGAGGTCCGGAACGTCGGCAATCCAGCATTCGTCGTCCGAATACCAGAATGTGTTGATGTGATAGCGGTGCTGCATCAGTCGTCCAGATTGAGTCGGTTCTCCTCAATCATACCAAGAAACTCGCGAACCTGATAGCGTTTTGCGTCTTTGCCGTTCGGTTGAAGCACCAGCAGCTCCGTGCAATCGGGATGCGCGTAGGAGCGGTGACTGCCTTTGATGCGGATATTGATGAAGCCGAACGCCTCGACCATGGCGATGAAATCACGGAAATCGACAGAACGATTAGTCGATTGAAGGAGCAGGGCGTAGAGTTTGGCGGGCTTGGTCATTTAGGCACTCCAGGGACGGACTCGTCCTTAAAAATGGGAGTGCTTTCCCCTTGCCCCAGAAAATCGCCGGCGTGGCTTTCGTTGTCAAGGCTTAGAGATCGCCTTTACGCACAGGTTGGGTGTAAAAAATTTGAACTCTTGTTCTTTGACTCATCATCACCGCCCCCACCGCTTCTTGCTCTCGCGCCCGAACCGGCTTTTCCGCGTCCCTGGCTTGCCTTCATTGCTGCGCCCGACAATCGGCGCGCGTTTTTCGCCGTCGTGGATGCCAAGCTCATTCGCCTCCAGGCGGCGGATTTCGTCGCGCAGTCGGCCCGCTTCTTCGAACTCCAGATCGGCCGCAGCGTTGCGCATCCGGCCTTCCAGTTCCTCGATATAGCCGCGCAGGTTGTGGCCGACGAGGTTGTTCCGCGCGTCATCCTCGATCTCGACCAGCACGCCATCGCGGCTGGCGGTATCGGCGACGATGTTGTGGATGTCGCGCTTGATGCTTTCGGGCGTGATCCCGTGTTCGATGTTGTAGGCGTGCTGCTTTTCGCGGCGGCGGTCGGTTTCGGCCATCGCGCGTTCCATGCTGCCGGTGATCCGGTCGGCATAGAGGATCACCCGGCCATCGATATTGCGCGCGGCGCGGCCAATCGTCTGGATCAGCGACGTTTCGCTGCGCAGGAACCCTTCCTTGTCAGCATCGAGGATCGCCACCAGCCCGCATTCGGGGATATCGAGCCCCTCGCGCAGCAGGTTGATGCCGACCAGCACATCATAGACCCCAAGCCGCAGATCGCGGATCAGCTCGATCCGCTCGAGCGTCTCGACATCGGAGTGCATGTAGCGCACCCGCAGGCCTGCCTCGTGCATGAATTCGGTCAGGTCCTCGGCCATCCGCTTGGTCAGCGTGGTGACCAGCGTACGGTATCCGGCCTGCGCCACCTGGCGGCATTGCTCGATGCAATCCTGCACCTGATCCTCGACCGGGCGGATCTCGACCGGCGGATCGATCAGCCCGGTCGGGCGGATCACCTGTTCGGCGAACACCCCGCCCGATTGCTCCATCTCCCAGTTGCCCGGCGTCGCCGAGACGGCCACGGTCTGCGGGCGCATCACATCCCATTCGTTGAACCTTAGCGGGCGGTTGTCGATGCAGCTGGGCAGGCGAAAGCCATATTCGGCGAGCGTGATCTTGCGGCGGTGATCGCCTTTGCTCATCGCGCCGATCTGCGGCACGGTCTGGTGGCTTTCATCGACGAACAGCAACGCATTATCGGGCAGGTATTCGAACAAGGTCGGCGGCGGTTCGCCCGGCAGACGGCCGGTCAGGAAGCGCGAATAGTTCTCGATCCCGGCGCAGCTGCCGGTCGCCGCGATCATCTCGAGGTCGAAATTGGTGCGCTGCTC
>JANMHL010000269.1:0-1941 GCA_031375125.1 Novosphingobium sp.
GCCAGATCGACTTAGGTCTGGGCAGCCACACCCTGACCTCGATCACCGCCTATCGCGGCTGGGACAACACCGAAATCCGCGACGGTGACTGGCTGCCAATGGCCTATGTTGGTTTTGCCCAGCTCCATGACTTCGGCCCGCAATCGTCGACCACGTTCAGCCAAGAAGTACGGCTGACTTCACCGGGCGACCAGACCCTGTCCTACGTGATCGGAGCCTACTATTCGAAGGCTGATACCGAGCGAACCTTCACCCGTAGCGTTACGCAGTGTACCGCTGCAGTTGGCGCGCCCAGCGGCGTGCTGATCCCCTGCGGCAGCGTCAATGCCAACCCTTCGACGTTCCCAACGGGCACAGCCAACTTTGGTTCGACCTTCGATAACTTCGCGGTGTTTGGTCAGGCCACGCTGAAAATCGGCGACAAGGCTCGCCTGATCGGTGGCTTGCGTTACTCCAACGACAAGCTGTCTGTGACCCTCAAGCGCAACTCGCCGCTGACCGGTCCGGGCATTCAGGGCAACTTCGATCAGGGTGTCTACAACGAATACATCCGTTTGATCGGCTTGGGCACTGCGCCTGCCACCGCAGTTGCAGCAGCCGTGCCGTTCTCGAACGGCGTTCCGTACCGGACCAATACCAGCAACGACAACTTCTCTGGCAAAGCGGCGCTGCAGTATGACTTCAGCGATGATGTGATGGGCTATGTCAGCTATGCTCGCGGTTACAAGGGCCCGGCTTACAACATCTTCTTCAACCTGACCGGAACCGGCACCAATGTGATCGAACCCGAAACGTCGGACTCGATTGAGGTGGGCCTGAAGAACACCCTTATGGACGGCAAACTGACGCTGAACATCGCGGCGTTTTATGCCAAGTACAAGAACTTCCAGGCCAACAACCCTGATATTGTCTCTGGTGTAGTGGTCACCCGCTTCACCAATGCTGGTTCGATCTCGACCACCGGGATCGAAGCTGACCTCAGCTTCCGGCCCAGCCGCAACACCACCTTCAACGCCGGCATCTCGATCACCGATGCCCACGTGGTGGCGTTCAACGCTGCGCCAGGCGCTCTGCCCAGCCAGATCGTTCCAGCCGGGACCAAGCTGGGCTATGCCCCGACGGTCAAGGGTTCGGTTTCGTTCGAACACCGCTTCGTTACTGGCGGGTTCGCCGATGTGTCGTTTGGCACTTCGATGAACTTCCAGTCAGCGCAGTTCTCACTGTTCACGCCCGATGCGGTTCAGCGGCGACTGGGCACGATCCCGGGCTATGCCCTGGTCAATGCCTCGCTCGCGCTGGTCGACAAGAACGATGGCTGGAAGCTGGCCCTCCATGTCCGCAACGTGCTGGACAAGGCCTATGCTGCCGCGATCGTCAACGGCGGGGTCTCTGGCTCTTACCGTTACCAGATCCCGCGCGATGCTGACCGTTACTTTGGCGTGACGCTGCGGGTTGGCTTCTAAGCCAAACCAGTCTGCCACAACGGCGACAAACAAAAAGGCCCCGGGGAGCGATCCCCGGGGCCCTTTTTGTATTGCTGACTGCGCGAGCTTACTCCCCGTCGCGCGCCACGATCCGTGGCACCAGCAGGTGGATCACCAGCAGTGCGGTCAGATAGGCTCCGGCGGCGGCAAAGAACAACGGGGTATAGCCATAGCCGTTGGTCAGCAGCCAGCCGGTCGTTTCCTGAATGCAGAACCCGGCCAGATTACCCGCAATAGCTCCCATCGCCATCACCGTGCCAACCCGCGAGGTCGGCACAGTATCGGCGGCAAATCCGAAAGTGTTTGTTGCAAAGCCCTGATGCGCGAACAATGCCATGCCGATGATTGCGGCGGCCACCCAGGGGCTGCTGGCAGTCAGTGCTAACGGGATCGGCAAAACCAACAGCGCATAAAGGAGCATCGCTGTCTTGCGCGCCTTGTTGACGCTCAGCCCGCG
>JANMHL010000303.1:0-4074 GCA_031375125.1 Novosphingobium sp.
CGATTGGGTGCCCGGCGCGTCCTGCGCATCGGCGGCGAACCCGGCATCGAAAGTCAGCTGAACCAGCACCGTTGGCACCCCGCTGCGCCGTGCCAGCACGACCGGCACGCCGTTTGACAGAGTTGCGCGCTCTACCTTGGGGAACGATAGATCGCCGACCGGAGCAACCGGCGGGATTACTCGCTTGGGGCCGGTCGCCAGTTTTGGTGGGGGCTTTTTGGCGTCGGGCCTTGGCGCGGCTGAACTTGCTTCGTCGCCCCAGCCGCCCATGCCTTCGCCCTTTTCGGTGCGTTTGCCGGGGCTGATCGCCAGGGCATAGACCGGGCGGCCCAGCCAGCGCTGCAGCGCCGATTGCACATCAGCCGGGGTCAGCGCGGCGATCCGGGCGAGGTCGGCCTTCACTTGCAGCGGATTGCCCGAATAGAGCTCTCCCTCGGCCAGTTGCGCGCCTTTTCCAGAGAACCCGCCAACCTGTTCCAACCCATAGATTTGGCTGGAAACCGCGCTGGTCGCAGCGCGGCGCAATTCATCCTCGGTCGGGCCATCGCGCAGCAATTTGGCGATTTCCTCATCGAGCGCAGCTTCGGCGACGGCGCGGTCAACGCCGGGCTTGATATCCATCTGGACCTGCAGGAAACTGGTTTGTTCAAACTGGATCACAACGGCTGAGACCGAAACGGCCAGCCCCTTGCCGCGAACCAGCGCATTGTCGAGCCGCGAAGAGGCCAGCCCGCCCAGCACCTTGAACCCGACATCGAGCGCCTGCGCATCGGGATCGTTGGTGCCGGGGCCGCTCCAGACGCGGTAGATGCGGGTCAGCGGCACCTGATCGGACATCTCGCGCTTGACCGGCGCGGCCAGCGTAACCGGACCTGCTACAATTTTGCGCACTTCGGGTCCGCGCGGGATATTGCCAAACCACTTTTCGATCAGCGGCCGCGCAGTGGCGGCATCGATATCACCCGATAGGACCATCACGACGTTGCCGGGGGCATAGTTGCCGGTGAACCAGCCGCGCACATCGGTCAGGCTGGCGGCATCGAGATCGGCCATCGAACCGATGGTCGAATGGCGATAGGGGTGGCCGACCGGGAACAGCCCATCGCCAATCGCATATTCGGCCAGACCATAGCTGTCATTGTCGCCCTGGCGCTTTTCGTTTTTGACCACGGCGCGCTGCTTATCCAGCTTGTCCTGGCTGACCGCGCCGAGCAGGTGGCCCATCCGGTCGCTTTCCAGAAACAGCGTCATATCGAGCGCACCGGTTGGGACGGTTTCAACATAGTTGGTCCGGTCATACCAGGTCGAGCCATTGGACGGAGTCGATCCAGCACCCTCCAGCGGCACGTCGAAATTGGGGACGTTTTCGCTGCCACCAAACATCAGGTGTTCAAACAGATGGGCAAAACCGGTGCGGCCCTTGGGTTCGTGCTTGGATCCGACCCGGTAATAGGTGGTGACGCCAACGATCGGCGCTTTGCGATCGGTGTGGACCAGCACGGTCAGGCCATTGGCCAGCACGAACTTCTCGTACGGAATGTCGACCGCCTTGACCAAGTCGCTGAGCGGAGCGGGCTGGGCCAGCGGCGGGGCGACAACAACGGGTGCCGCCGCCGCCGCGACTTCAACCTTGGGCGCGGTCGCGCAGGCGGACAGGGCAAGGGTAATCAACGAGGCAAGAGCGATATGGCGCATGGAAAATCAGTCCCCGGTTTTGGCAATCTGGGCGGCAGCTTAGCCCACTCGGACAAGGTGCCAAGCCCCCTGATCGACGAACGGCATGGTTGGGGGGATCGCGGTGCTGCGCAGCAAGTATCGGGGGCGACACTTACCCTTGCGAATCGGCACCGCGCCGCTAGGTTTGCGCGCTTGCGCTCGCCCTGCGGTGAGCGGGGAGGCGCTGGATTTGTTTCAATTACGCAACTGGTTGATCGGCGCGGCAGTAGCCATCGCGGCGCCGGCGGCAATGCTGCTGGGCGCCGCGCCGCTGCAGGCCCAGAACGCCGCCATCCCGGCCGTGCTGGAAGAGATCAAGCCAGTGACCGCTGACGAGGGTCAGGCCGCCTACATCCTGCGTTTTTCGCCCGATACGCCGCGGATTGATCCGCTCAATTCCAACCCGACCAAGCCCGGAATTATCATCCGCAACGCTTTGCGCGCGCCCAAGATCACGCCGCGTTTCAGCAGCAAGGGACTGGTCCGTTCCGCCCAGTTCGAAGTGTCCGGGCGCGATCTTGCGCTGCGGTTCGATACGGCCAGCCCAGCGCAGGTGACGATCGAACCTGCTGGCCAGAACGTGCTGCAGATCAAGGTCCGCAAGGTTAGCGAAGAAGAGGCCACCGGCAGCCGCGCGGTCGGGTCCGAAGGCGCAGCCGTATCTCCGGTGAGCAATCTCGCTCCGCCGATGACCGTCCGGCCGGGCGAAAGCTTTGAATTGATCCCGCTGAAATATGCCGATGTCAGCGAAGTGATCGGACTGCTGGTCGAAGGCGCGACGATTGAGCCCAACAACGTGTTCATCCGCCGCGAACCCGGCTTTGGCTCGCTCGGGTCGAGCAACCAGCCGCAATACCTGCAAATGCAAAATCAGACGCCGCAGGCCCCGCGCCAATTGGGTCAGGCCTATGGCAACGGGCTGGGCGTCGATCGGCGGCTGAATGCGATCTGGGTGTCAGGTACGCCTGAACGGATCGCTGAGGTTAAAGGAATGATCGCGCTGATCGATGTGCCGGTCGACAGTGTGATCCTTGAAACGCAATTTGTCGAACTGACCGAAACCGGCGCGCGCAATCTGGGAATTGATCTCAACAACGCCAACGGCCAGATCGCGGTGGCGCGGATCGAAACCGGGGCCTCGCTGCCGTTCAGCCTTGATCCCAATGATGTGCTGCCATCGGGCGTGATGCAAATGGCGATCTATGCTCAGGTCGAAAAGGGCGAGGGCCGGATTCTCTCGCGCCCCAGGATTTCGGCGCAAAGTGGATCGACCGCCAAGATTATCACCGGCGACGCCTTGCCGATCCTGACCTCGATCACGCTGTCAGGCGTCAACGGGGTGTCGCAGCAGGTGCAATACGTCAACGTCGGGGTGACGCTGCAAATCGCGCCGCGGGTTTCCTCTGACGGGTTTGTGACGGCGCAAATCTATGGAGTCGTCTCGTCAGTCACCGGTTACAGCCAAGGCTATCCCACGATCAGCCAGCGCGAGGCGGAAACATCAGTCACTGTGCGCGATGGCGAAACGTTCGTTATTGGCGGACTGACGCAGGAAAACGTGCTGAAGCGCAAGGGCAAGATCCCGATTTTGGGCGATATCCCGATCGCCGGGGCGCTGTTCCGGACCGAGCGATCGACCAGTTCGAAGACCGAGCTTTATATCGTCATTACCCCACATATCGTCCGGCACCGCCGGTTTGAGATGCAGCCTGCGGCGGAACCGGCTCCAGCCGCTGTGCTTCCGCCAGCCGAGTAGCCATTCGGCGAAATTGAAACAATATTTCGTTTAGAGCGCGGGTATTGAGGCAATTTTGCGGCGGCAACGTGGTGAATGCTCGTTCACTGTAAATATGCACAATCGCGCACTTTTTCGGCTCGACAGCACTGGTTCGCGCGTTAGTCTCCCGCTCCATCGGCACGCGGCTGGCTTGCAGCTTGTCAGAAACCATATTGGAGGGAAAATGCTCAACACCAAGATGCTCGGCCTCGCGCTTGCTGCGCTGCCGCTGGTTGCTCTGGCCGCGCCTGCTCAGGCGCAAGCCGCGGGCGAGAAAATCGCCAATTCCTATATCTGCGTGTTCAAGGCCAACGCCGTTTCGCGCGGATCGGTCGAATCCGAAGCGAACCGTTCGGTCAAGGCGCAGGGCGGGCAGGTCAAACACGTCTACCGCGTCGCGCTGCAGGGTTTCAACGCCACCATGCCGGCCCAGGCGGTTGAGCGGATGCAGGCCGCCAACCCGAACATCGCCTATTGCGAGCAGGACCAGATCATGGCGACCCCGCCGATCCGGATCGAAGGTAAGCCCACCGGCGGTGGCGGCACGCAGCCCGTTCAGGAACTGCCGTGGGGCATCGCCC
>JANMHL010000310.1:0-2173 GCA_031375125.1 Novosphingobium sp.
CGAATGGCGCGGGAATGCGAAGGATTGCAGCGGTCCGAGGGTTAACCTTGGTCCGAATCGCCTAGGTCGGCATCTGTGTCGAACAGGCCGGTTTGACTGCCGCTTGGCGGCGCGATGCCAAGATGCGTCCAGCCGCGATCGTTGAGGCAGCGCCCTCTTGCGGTGCGCGCGACGAGGCCAAGCTGGATCAGGAACGGCTCGATCACATCCTCGATCGTATCGCGCGGTTCGGACAGGCCAGCGGCGAGCGTTTCGACCCCCACCGGCCCGCCTTTGTAGATATCGGCAATCATGCCCAGGTAGCGTCGGTCCATCGCATCAAGCCCCAGCGCGTCAACTTCAAGCCGGGTCAGCGAGGCATCGGCGATTTCGCGGGTAACCACGCCATCGCCCGCGACATGGGCGAAATCGCGGACCCGCCGCAGCAGCCGTCCGGCCACTCGTGGTGTCCCCCGTGCCCGCCGCGCAATTTCCCGCGCGCCGCCCGGATCGATCCCGATCCCGAGCAACCCGGCACCGCGGGTCACGACCCGCCCCAGCTCTTCCTCGGTATAGAACGCCAGCCGGACCGGAATGCCGAAACGGTCACGCAGCGGCGTGGTCAGCAGTCCCGCGCGGGTGGTCGCGCCAACCAGTGTGAACGGCGGCAGATCAATCCGGACCGACCGCGCCGAAGGCCCCTCGCCAATGATCAGATCGAGCGCGCGGTCCTCCATCGCCGGATAGAGCACTTCCTCGACCTGCGGACTGAGCCGGTGAATCTCGTCAATGAACAGGACATCGCCCTCTTCCAGATTGGTCAGCAACGCCGCCAGATCGCCCGCCTTGGCGATCACCGGGCCAGAGGTAGCGCGGAACCCCACCCCCAGTTCACGCGCAACAATCTGCGCCAGCGTAGTCTTGCCCAGCCCCGGCGGGCCAAAGAACAAGACATGATCCATCGCCTCCCCGCGCGACTTGGCGCTCTCAATGAACACCCGCAAGTTGTCCTTGGCCGCCGCCTGCCCAACGAATTCGGCGAGCGTCTTGGGGCGCAACGCCGCGTCGGCGTCGTCAGGGAGGCGCTGGGGGGTGAGGTGGGGGTTGTCGGTCATGCTTGGCTCAGATTCTCGCCAACTCGGATCAAGGCCTCGATATTAGCAACGGTCTCTTCAGCATGAGATCGCCTCTCGTCGGTCGTCGAATTTTCCAAGAAAGCACCACTTGATTTGGTGCTATCCAAAAACAATTGGGCGCGATGTGAAAACTCAATCACTTTTTCAGCAACCTCTGCGTCCAATTCGCCCGCTAGGTCCGCACATTTTTTAATTCCCGAGAGGTAGTCACCAGTCGCATCTATAAACAGTAGCGAGCCATCCCAATCAGGAGCGCGCGATGCATCGACAACGCTTTGAGCATCCACCTGATATCGCTGGCTGCGAACGAGATTGGTCAGAAAGCGTGCGTTCGCCCTAGCAGCGTTCGTAAGCGAACGACGACGATGCTCTCGCTCTGTCCGCCGATCGTAAATTCCAAAGGCACCAGTTGCGGCGGCACCGACAAGGGCTGCAACCAATTCCGACCATCCGATTTCCATCACCCCTACTCCCCCGCCAGCGCCCGCCGCGCATCTCTGGAATGGTGCAAGATTCTGACAATCAACACACTGTCTCCGGATGCCGTATAGATAACGCGGTGCTGCCGATGGACTAGGCAGCGGTATCCTTTGCCAAATTCGGGTTGAAGCGGTGCTCCAAGCGGGAAGTCACGCAACCTCTGAAATGCCGCATTGAAACCCTGCATATAGATTTCGGCTACATCGTCACCAAACCGCACAACGCTGAATTCGTCGATCTCAACCAGGTCAGCTTCCGCAGCGTTCGAGAATTCAACCTCAGCCACGCCTGGCCTTGCGCCGGGCGATGATGTTTTCAATGATCGTTTCCGGCTTTTCCGTTGAAATTCCGGAAGCCAGCCCCTCTGCCAACATGGCGCGTACCCACTCGGTATCGCCTTCCGCCGCCTCCTGATCGCGGCGCAGCAAATCGCGCACAAGATCGCTGGCGCTGGAATAGCGCCCTTCAGCGACACGGTGATCGACCCAGCTGCGCAGGGCGGGCGGAATGGATACGTTTAGCTGTGACATCGCGTTACTATGCACATTCCTAGAGATTTGTCGATCTATCATAGGAAA
>JANMHL010000325.1:0-1841 GCA_031375125.1 Novosphingobium sp.
ATCGCGCCCAGCACGGGCAGCCCCATGCTCGCTTCCAGCTTGGCCGTGGTGGCAAAGGTCGAGCGCAACTGGCCCACCGCAAACGACGTTGCCGCGCCCGCTCCCAGCCCGACGATCAGGACGCCCAGCAGCAGTAGTGGGCGGTTGGGTGCAACCGGGCTCTGCGGCGTGGTCGGTGGGTCAATGACCTGGAACTTGACCGAATTGCCCTCAGTTTCAACCTGGCCGCGCAGCCGCAACTCTTCACGGTCCTGCAGCAGCTTGTCATACTGCTGCTTCAGCACGTCATAGTCGCGATTGATCCGCTGCTGTTCAGCCGCCGCTGCGGGATTGGTGAACTGCTGGCTGGTGACCTGCGCCAGTTCGCCTTGCACCGAAGCACGGCGGGCCGTCAGCGCTTGCACATTGGCCTGCCGCTCGGCCCGGATCGATTCGAGCGACGAATAGGCCGGATTAGGAATGCCGCCAGCACCGCCGCCTTCATTGGCCGCCGCGCCTTTCAGCATATTGACCTGATTGCGCGCGGCAATCACATCGGGATGATTTTCGGTCAGGCCGCGGGCCCGCAGGCCGGAAAGCTGCGCCTGAGCCTCGCTCAGGGCACCGCGCGCGCCGCCAACCGGGGCGCTACCCTGCAAGGACTTGGGTGTGCCTGCCAGCTGGCCATTGATCGCAGCCAAAGCGCTTTGCGCCGCCATCAGATCGGCGTCGATCCCGCGCAGTTCGGCGCGCAGCGCTTCGATCCGCTGGATCGGCGATGTGCCGCCCTGCGCCAGCGACGGATTGGCCGATTCAAACGCCAACCGCTTTTGCTCGGCCCCTTCCAGCTCCTTCTGACGCTGGGCCAGCTGCTGATCCATGAAATCGAGCGACGACGACATTTCGCCGCGATTGCCCGCAAGGTTTTCCTCGCGAAAGATATCGATCAACTTCTGGACCACCGCCTGCGCAATCTTGGCATTGGCCGCATCTGAATTGCCACCATCGCCATAGTTGGCGGTGATTTCGAACATGTTGTCCTTGGTGCTTTCGACCTTGATCTTTTTGCCCAGCCCCAGGACCGCGCTTTCCATCTGCTTGGGATCGGTGATCTCGGCCCCGATCGGGGTGCCGCGAACCACTTTCTCCAAGTTGACGGCGCTGGTCAGCGTTTGCTGGACCCGGTCGATATCGCGCTTGTTGCTGGTCTTGACCCCGGTCACGTCGGACAGGACATCATCCAGCTTCACAAAAATACGGGCCTTGGATTCGTAGCTGTTCGGGATCATCCCGATCACCAGCCAGCCCGCCAGACACACGCCCCAGGCGACGGCCAGCGCCAGCCATTTGCGGTGCCAGACCGTGAACAGCGCGGCGCGAAATTCGTCGTAGATATTGTTCATCGTCTGTCCCCGGCCCTTGCTCAGAACGAGCTTTCGGGGATGATGATCACGTCGCCCGGCATCAGCATGACATTGGCCTTGCTGTCGCCCTTCTTGAGCAGATCACCCAGCCGGATCGAGTATTCCTTCTGCTTGCCGCTGGCCTTGTCGAACCGGATCAACTTGGCGCGGTTGCCTGCGGCATACTCGCTCAGCCCGCCAACCGCGATCATCGCGTCAAGCAGCGTCATGTTGGCGCGGTAGGGCAGCGAAGCTGGCTTTTCGGTCGCGCCAATCACCCGGACCTGCTGACTGTAGGTACCGGCAAACTTGTTGACGATCACCGAAACCAGCGGATCCTGAATGAATTGCGAAAGCTGCAGCGTGATGTCGTCGGCCAGCATCTTGGGAGTTTTGCCCACGGCCGGCATATCTGTGATCAGCGGCGTTGTGATCCGCCCATCGGGCCGGACCTGAACC
>JANMHL010000387.1:0-3998 GCA_031375125.1 Novosphingobium sp.
CTCTCCGCGCTGCGGGATCGCTATCTCGACGTTCTCGCGTCCGTCTACATCTATAACGAGTTCCGCGGCTACACCTCGCTCGACCGGGTGCTGGAGGCCGTTCGCGCGCGCTGTCCGGACGACGCGCAGTTCATCGCCGAGGTGGTCAAGCACCGCAGCGACGAGCGCAAACACTACACCATGTTCAAACGCTGGTTTGAACGGCAGGGGCGGATGCCGCTGGCGGTGGGCCGCAGCACCGGGCACATCGACCGGTTCATCCAGTGGATATTCGGTTGCACCATCGAAGATCTGGATACGGGCGCGATCATCGCCGATCCGGGCGAATTTGAAAAGCTCTGCCGGGTGATCATGTTGACCGAGCAGCGCGGGTTTGTGCAGGTTGAAGTGCTGCTGAAAAACCGTTTTGTGCGGTCCGACCCGATCATGAAGCGGATTTTTGAGATCGTTCATAAGGACGAGCCGGATCACTTCCTGCCCTATCAGCACTGGCTCGAAAGCCATGGCAAAGCCACCGCCCGCTGGAACGAACGCGCCGCCGACTGGTGCATTCACAAGGTCTTGATGCTGGGCGAACTACCGGCGATCTTCCTCAATCGCGCGACGCCGCGGCTGGATTGCTGGCCGGATGAAGATAGCACCGTCTACGCCCATTGACCCGGGCGCACCTGGCTTTAGGCTGGGGTCATGACGTATACCCTGATCACCGCCAATCGTAACTATTCCAGCTGGAGCCTGCGCCCATGGGTGCTGATGAAGGCACTGGGCATTCCGTTTGAGGACCGGCTGGAGCCGTTCACGAAGCCCGACAATTTTGGCGATTTTCGGCAATTTTCGCCGACCGGGCAGGTGCCGCTGCTGATCGATGGCACGCGGATGATCCCGGATTCGCTCGGCATCGCGCTCTATCTGGCCGAACGGCATCCCGGCGTGTGGCCTGCGGATGAAGCAGCACGGATTTTTGCCCAAGGCGCGGCCTGCGAAATGCACGGCGGGTTTGGCCATCTGCGAAATGATTGCACCATGAATGTCGGCGTGCGGGTCACACCCAAACCGATAAGCGAAGGCCTGCTGCGCAACGTAACGCGGCTGCGCGAAATTTTCGAGGACGGCCTCGCGCGCTTCGGCGGGCCATGGCTGGCAGGTGGAGACTTCACCGCCGCCGATGCGTTCTACGCCCCCGTCGCGTTCCGCATCCGGACCTACGGGCTGGATGTCGGAAAGGGTCAGGCCTGGGTCGATCACGTGCTGGCCCACCCCGCGATGCTCGACTGGGAAGCCCAAGCCCTCGCCGAAGACTGGCGTGAGGTCAGCCATGAGGAAGAACTGGCGGCGGCAGGGGTGATTACGGCGGATTACCGGGCGTAAGGCGTCAACAAATCGTCAATCCCGCTTCAACCGCTTGATAACGCGGTTGCGCATATAAGTGAGCCATGCGGACACCGAGCACATTTCTGCCAAAAGCCGGAAGCTTCCTTCTGGCAGCCATGGCAACCTTCTTTGTCCTGATCCTGATCTGGGCCGCAGTCGAAACCTTCACGCCGTTCAAGTTCCAGCCCTATGGGCTGCGGATGGCGATGTTCGGACTGCTGGTCGCCGCCAGCCTTGGGATGGGCATCATCATTTCGCGGGGGACTGGACGGCAGGTCAAACCGAACGAGCGCGGCTCGCTCGAAAGCGTTCCCGCCGCGGACCCGGAACGCCTGTCACGCCTGACCAAGGCCGCGCGCGAAAACGATGTTGTTGCTGAAGTTCAGCCTGACAGCGAACCTGCCGAACCGGTCATGGCGAATGAAGCCAATCCGGTAATCGAACTAGCGCGATTCAGACCGATAGTTTTCCGCCAAGCCTTCCCGCCAGCCAGCGACCAAGGGCTGTCCTATTCGGGCGGCGTTCCGACTGGGCCGGATGACTTCGTATGGCCGCGCTATGCCTTTCCGGACGGCGAAGGCCCGCTGACTTTCGTGATGCAGTGGGACTGCCGCGCTTTGGCAGCGCAAGACGCGACCGGGCTGCTGCCGCGCGAAGGCGTGCTGTATTTCTTTGCCGACTTGCAATGGCGTCACCATGAAGCTTTTCGATTTATCCATGCCGTTGGTGACGTAGCCACTTGGCGTCCGCTGGTGCCGCCGACCGACCTGCAGCCGCTGTTTGGCGATCAGACCGCCTGGCAAGTGCCCTATTGCTCGCCCCGCATTCCAGCCGAACAGCAGGATTGCCCGGTGCTGTTGCCCAAGTGGCCCTTCGCTCCGTTGTCATTCGACTATCCACGGATCGAGGTCGAGGAGCCCGAGGAAGGATGGACCTGGAGTGAGCGCGCCGCAGCCGAACATCTGATTGCCGTGCAGGATTCGCTGGGGGCCGCGCCGTTCGCCTATAATCCCGACCAGCCGCTGCGGATCGCTGGCCGCCCATTTCCGGCCTTCCCGCATGACTGGGCGGCGGTGCGAATCGTCTGCGCCAAAGTGATCGAGACACTGCATCATCCCGGCCATCACCGCTTGCCCAAATCGCTAAGCGATCTGGACGAAACGACCCGCGCAGACACGATTGCCGATTGGCTGGCCGAAGCGATTGAACTCTATACTTTCGCCGCCAGCCACCGGGTTAACCGCGCGGTGCCGCAGGATTTGTCAGACCAGCTGTGGGACTGGATGGCCAAAGCCGATGGCTGCTATTACTCCGACCAAGTGGTCCAGACAGCGGTGAATATCAGCCTGGGTCTGGCCAGTCAGGCGCTGTGGATCATCCCGCAGGAACTGATCGACCGCGCATCAACCAGCCATTCGCTGGGGTTCAGCTATAACCGCGCCGAATACCTCCACGAATTCACCGCGCGCTGCGGCCAGGGGCTGAGCCGTGATGAGGCCGAGCGGCAGTGGAACGAAGCCAAGGCCGCCGGAACGCTGCCATCGGTGCGGCAGGTCCATGCCAACACCCCGAACCGGATCTTTGGACCGGCCAGTGACCCGCAAGGCGACAGCTATGAATTTCTGGCCGACAACCTGCTGCTGCTCGAAATCAGCAGCAGTTCCGAAATCGGGATCGAACTGGGTGAAGGGGTGATCCAATACCTGATCCGCCCCGCCGATCTGGCAGCCGGGCGGTTCGATCAGGCCAAAGCGATTGCGTCAGCCTATTAGGCCAACGCCGCTTTCAAATCGTCGACCAGATCGAGCCGTTCCCATGGGAATAGATTGCCCTCAGCCTTGCGGCCAAAATGGCCGTAGGCGGCGGTTTTGCGGTAGATTGGCTGGTTGAGCCGCAAGTGGGTACGGATGCTGCGCGGGGTCAGGCCACCAAGCTTTTCGATGCTCAGAATAGCCGCTTCGATCTTGTCATCGCCGATCGTTCCGGTGTCATGGGTATCGACATAGAGCGAGAGCGGCTGCGACACCCCGATCGCATAAGCGATCTGGATCGTGCAGCGCGTAGCGAGGCCTGCGGCAACCACGTTTTTGGCCAGATAGCGCGTGATATAGGCGGCTGAACGGTCAACCTTGGTGGGGTCTTTGCCCGAGAATGCGCCGCCGCCGTGCGGGGCCGCGCCGCCATAGGTATCGACGATGATCTTGCGTCCGGTCAGACCAGCGTCGCCATCCGGTCCGCCAATTTCAAAGCTGCCGGTCGGGTTGATGTAATAGACCGTTTCACGCAGCAGCACCGGCGGAATTACCGCTGCCACTACGCGGCGAACATAGGCGTGCAGCTCGGCCTCCTTGTCGCCTTCGTCATAGCCGGGGGCGTGCTGGGTGCTGACCACTACAGCAGTCGCGGCGACCGGCAGGCTGCCTTCGTAACGCAGCGTGACCTGACTCTTGGCGTCCGGCTGCAGAAACGGTGCCGCGCCGGAATGACGATCAGCCGCCATCCGTTCCAGAATCTTGTGGCTGTAATAGAGCGTTGCAGGCATCAGATCGGGGGTTTCGTCGGTCGCATAGCCGAACATGATCCCCTGATCGCCGGCCCCTTCATCCTTGTTGCTGCTGGCGTCGACA
>JANMHL010000403.1:0-4086 GCA_031375125.1 Novosphingobium sp.
CGAGCAGCGTGGAGAGCGCAGCGACCTGCCGACCTGCGCCGGGGCCTTTGAGCAGCAGCTTGCCCTTGGTCCGCGCCTCGGCCACCGTCTCAAGCTCGATCCCGTCCTTGTCGATCAGGACCAGCCGATCGATCTTTTGCAGCACCGCCACGGGTTTGCGCTCAACCACGTCGATTACCAGCGTATCGGGCAACTGCCGCGAAACCCGCGCATCCTCAACCCATGACAGCGCCAGCAGCCGCTGCCGCAAAGCATCGACATCGACGAATGGCATCGCCCGGTTCCGGTCACCCAAGGCGATCTGATAGATTTTCAGCTCGTTGAGATTGTTGGTCCCGCGCACGTTGACATTGTGCAGTTCAAAACCGGCATCGTGGGCGAACACCGCGACCTGATCTCGCGCCATCCCCGGCACCCCGGCAAAGCTAGCCGCCAGCCACACGCCGACCGCGACCAGCCCGAGGATCATCGCGAGGAAAATCCGGTGGAGCTGCGTTTCGCTGAACGGCAGCCAAGCCATCACGCCGTCGAACACCGACCCGGTCCGCGCTTTGGCTGAGCGGACGCGCTGCGCCTTGCCCTGCGCGGCGGCGGTTTTGCGGGCGCTTTTGCCGCCGCGTTTGATCGTCCGGGCGCTCACGTGTTTGCCTCCGCCAACGCATCGGCGATGATCGTTTCGACCAGTTCGCCATAGGAAATGCCCAGATAACGGGCCTGTTCGGGCACCAGACTGAGCGGGGTCATCCCCGGCTGGGTATTGGTTTCGAGCACGAACAGCCCGGCCAATCCTTGTTCGTCATCCCAGCGGAAATCGGTCCGGCTGCAGCCCTTGCAGCCGAGCAGCCGGTGACAGCGCAGCGCGAGGTCAAGGCAGGCCTGAGTGATCTCTTCGGGGATCTGCGCCGGGCAGATATGTTCAGTCATGCCCTCAGTATACTTGGCGTCGAAATCATAGAAGCCACTCTTGGGTTTGAGTTCGGTGACCATCAGCGCCCGAGTGCCATCAGCGCCACCCAGCACCGCCGTGGTTAGCTCTCGTCCGCGGATGAACGGTTCGGCCAGCAATGAGCTAAACTCCTGCCACGGCCCTTTGGCGTCAGGGCTGATCGGGTTGCCGTAATTACCTTCGGCAGTGATGATCGCCACCCCAACCGAGGAACCTTCGTTGACCGGCTTCAGCACATAGGGCCGTTCCAGCGGATCCTTTGCGTAGA
Organism: Novosphingobium sp.; assembly: GCA_031375125.1. Lineage (GTDB taxonomy): Bacteria > Pseudomonadota > Alphaproteobacteria > Sphingomonadales > Sphingomonadaceae > Novosphingobium. Next base: position 1,215 of record JANMHL010000403.1, read on the forward strand.
TTTCCTCGACCGTTACGATCCGCCCGCCGGGCATCGGCACGCCGTGCGGGACCAGCGCCTGCTTGGTCAGTTCCTTGTCGATCGCGATCACCGAAGTGACCATGCCGGAATGCGTATAAGTCAGCCCCATCAGGTCCATCAGACCCTGCACCGCACCGTCCTCACCCGGCGATCCGTGGAGCGCGTTGAACACCACGTCGGGTGCAGTTTCAGCCAGTTTTTGCGCGACATCGCGGCCCATGTCGATCCGGGTCACCTTGTGGCCGCGCTCTTCCAGCGCCGTGGCCACACCCTCGCCGCTCATCAGCGAAACCGGGCGTTCGTTCGACCAACCGCCGAGCAGGACTGCAACGTGGAGTTTGGGGAGAGTCACTGTGCCTTGCCTACTCGTTGAATTTCCCATTCCAGCTCAACGCCGGACTTGTCCTTGACCCGCCGCCGCACTTCGTCGCCCAGCGCTTCGATATCGGCGCTGGTCGCATCCCCCAGGTTGAGCAGGAAGTTGCAGTGCTTTTCGCTGACTTGCGCCCCGCCGGTGGTCAGCCCGCGGCAACCCGCGGCGTCGACCAATTCCCAGGCCCTATAGCCAGCGGGATTCTTGAAGGTGCTGCCGCCGGTTTTGGAACGCAGCGGCTGTGATGCTTCGCGGCTGGCGGAAATGCGGTCCATTTCGGCTTGGATCGCTTCGGCCTCGCCCGGACGGCCTTTAAACCGTGCACCAACAACGATGGCGCCATCGGGCAGTTCACTGTGGCGATAAGTGTAGTGCAAGTCCGCAACCGAGAGCGTGAGCAGCGATCCATCGCGCAGCACCACGTCGCAATCGACGAGGATATCCTTCACTTCGCTGCCATAGGCCCCGCCGTTCATCCGCACGAAACCGCCAACCGTGCCGGGGATCGAGCGGAGAAATTCGAGGCCTGCAATGCCGTTGTCGCGCGCGGTGGAGGACACTAGAATGCCAGAGGCGCCAGCCCCGCATGAAAGTGTCAGAGCCTCTGACAGTTCCACTTTCGCAAAGGCCTTGCCCAACCGCACCACCACGCCCGCCACGCCGCCATCGCGGACGATCAGGTTGGAACCAAGACCGAGCGCCATGACCGGCACGGCGGGATCGAGGTCGCGCAGGAACCCTTGCAGATCGGCGACGTCTTTGGGTTCAAACAGCCATTCAGCCGTACCGCCGCTCTTGAACCACACCAAGGGAGCGAGGGGAGCGTTGGCGGTTAGTTTGCCTGCAACTAGGGGAAGGGTTGTGGCGCTCATCCGCCCACCCGCAGGAACTTGATCTTGTCGGCCAGCCCGCCAGCCCATTTGGTAATGTCGCCTGCGCCAAGGCAGACCACCATGTCGCCCGGCTGGGCGCTGTCGGCCAAAGTGAGCGCCAAGGCATCGGCCCCGGCAATGGTGTGCGCGCTGCGGTGGCCGCGAGCTTTGATACCCTCGACCAGCGCGTCCGAATCGACGCCTTCGATCGGCGCTTCGCCCGCTGAATAAACCGGGGCGGCATAGACCACATCGGCGTCGTTGAAGGCGGCCTGAAAATCTTCCATGTGATCGCGCAGCCGGGTGAAGCGGTGCGGCTGGACCACCGCGATCACGCGCCCGGCGCTCACGCCCTCGCGGGCGGCGGCCAGCACGGCGCGGATTTCGACCGGGTGGTGGCCGTAATCGTCGATCACGGTCACGCCGTCGATCTCACCCACCTTGGTAAAGCGGCGCTTGACCCCGGCAAATTTGGCAAAGCCGGTGCGGATCACGTCATCCAGAACGCCCATTTCCACCGCGACACCCACGGCGGCGAGCGAGTTCTGGACGTTGTGACGCCCCGGCATCGGCAATTCGATCCCTTCGATCCGGCGCTGTTCGCCGTCGCGCTGGCGGATCGTGACGTCGAACCGGTTGCCACCGGGGAACGGCTCGATATTCTCGCCGCGAATGTCGGCCTGCGCAGAGAAGCCATAAGTCACAACGCGGCGGTCGCGGACCTTGGGGATGATCGCCTGCACTTCGGGGTGATCGATGCACAGCACTGCGCAGCCATAGAACGGCACGTTTTCGATGAATTCGACGAAGGCGTCCTTGATCGCATCGAAACTGCCATAATGATCGAGGTGTTCGGGATCGATGTTGGTGACCACCGCGATGGTCCCGTCGAGCCGCAAGAACGAACCGTCGCTCTCGTCCGCCTCAACCACCATCCAGTCGCTCGCGCCCAATCGGGCGTTGGAGCCATAGGAGTTGATGATCCCGCCGTTGATCACAGTCGGATCAATCCCGCCAGCATCGAGCAATGCTGCGACCATGCTGGTGGTCGTGGTCTTGCCGTGGGTTCCCGCCACTGCGACCGTGCGTTTCAGCCGCATCAGTTCGGCCAGCATTTCAGCCCGGCGAACGACCGGCACGCGGTGTTCCAATGCGGCAACTACTTCGGGGTTGTCGCGCTTGACCGCCGTGGATGTCACAACCACCGCTGCGTCGCCGAGGTTTTCAGCAGCGTGCCCGATCATCACCCGAATTCCGCGCGCGCGCAGGCCTTCGACCACATAGCCTTCGGCAATGTCGCTGCCCTGCACGTCATAGCCCAGGTTACACATCACTTCGGCAATCCCGGACATCCCGATCCCGCCGATGCCGACGAAGTGGATCGTGCCGATATCGGTGCCAGCGGCTTTCATGCTGGCACCCCATGCTTTGAGGTAGCCGCTGCGGCTCCATCAGCGACCCGGATCACGTCCATCAGTGGCGCGCCGCCATAGCTTTCAACTAGATTGGCCAGATCGCGCACCGCATTCGGATAGCCGCAATTCCATGCCCCATGCGCGGCGGTTGCCAACGTTTGCGGGTTCATCGCGATCGCCTGAATCTGCTT
>JANMHL010000414.1:0-2492 GCA_031375125.1 Novosphingobium sp.
CACCGGCACCGCCGCCGCGCTTGCGCTTGTCCGTGATTGGCAGCTTGGTCACCCTTTACTCCTTCGAATCCCGCAGTTCAGGACTGGCGTAGTTTCGCGCAACTGGCGCCAGAATCCAAGCCTAAAATCGGCCGCCGCCGCTGAACCCTGGCTGAACCCGGCCTACCCGCCCGATCATTCAGCGGCGGTTCAGCGCCCGGCCCGGCTATAGCGCCGCACAGCGGGCTTGCCGCGCGGGCCGCCTCGGCTATAGAGGCAGCGAACCGGCAGAAGGCTGGCAAATGTACAAACAACCGGATGGATCGAATGACTGTCAGCACGTATTCCACAGTGAACATCCTGGGCAAATCGGCCCGTGCCGGACTGATCGCGCTCGCCGCTGTCTCGCTCGCCGCCTGCGGTGGGGGCAAGGATCGGCCCAAGGCTGATCTGGCCGCCAGCAAGATCACCACGATCGGGGTCAATTCGTACCTGTGGCGCGCCAGCCTCGAAGCGCTGAGCTTTATGCCGCTGCTGCAGACTGACAGCAACGGCGGGGTGATCGTGACCGACTGGTACACCAACCCCAACAACCCGAACGAGCGGATGAAGGTTACCGTCACGATCCTCGATCAGGATCTGCGGGCCGACGCGCTGCGCGTTGCCGCCAGCCGTCAGACGCTGTCGGGCGGTGTCTGGGTCGATGCCCCGGTTCAGGCCGCGACCACGCAAAAGCTGGAAGACGTGATCCTGACCCGCGCCCGCGATCTGCGTCGTCAGGCTTCGTCGGGTAACTAGGGTTTAGGCCGCCCCTCTCGACAAGCCGCACGCAGCGGTTAGAGGGACCACATGACTACTGACCGTTTCGATCCGGCCAGCGCAGATCGCCGCTGGCAAGCCGCATGGGATGCGGCGCAAAGCTTCAAGGCCGACGATGCCTCGGCCAAGCCGCGCTCTTATGTGCTGGAAATGTTTCCCTACCCGTCCGGGCGGATCCACATCGGCCATGTCCGCAACTATACGATGGGCGATGTGCTGGCCCGCTATAAGCGGATGCAGGGTTTTGAAGTGCTGCACCCGATGGGCTGGGATTCGTTCGGGATGCCGGCCGAAAACGCCGCGATGGAACAAGGCGTCCACCCCGGCGGCTGGACCCGCGCCAATATCGCCGCGATGACCGCGCAGCTGAAACGGCTGGGTTTCGCGTTCGACTGGAGCCGCGAGCTGTCGACTTGCGAACCGGAATACTACGGCCACGAACAGGCACTGTTCCTCGATATGTATGCGGCGGGGCTGGTCACTCGCAAGGAATCGGCAGTCAACTGGGACCCGGTCGATATGACGGTGCTGGCCAACGAACAGGTGATCGACGGGCGCGGCTGGCGCAGCGGTGCGCTGGTCGAAAAGCGCAAGCTGAGCCAGTGGTTCCTGAAAATCACCCAGTTCGCCGATGAACTGCTGGATGGTCTTGCTGGCCTTGACAAGTGGCCCGACAAAGTTCGGCTGATGCAGGAAAACTGGATTGGCAAAAGCCAGGGCCTGCAGTTCAAATTCTCCAGCGCCGATCGCGCCACCGAGGTTGAGGTGTTTACCACCCGGCCCGACACGATCTTTGGCGCCAGCTTTGTCGCGATTGCGGCGGAGCATCCGATTGCGCAAAGCCTTGCCGCCGATCCCGCTGTCGCCGCGTTCATGGCATTGTGCCGCCAGGGTGGGACCACTGCGGCAGAGATCGAGACGCAGGAAAAGCTGGGTTTTGATACCGGCCTGCGGTTGAAGCATCCGTTTGATGATGCGATCGAATTGCCGCTGTATATCGCCAATTTCGTGCTGATGGATTATGGCACCGGCGCGGTATTCGGCTGCCCGGCGCATGATCAGCGCGATATCGACTTTGCCCGCAAATACGGCCTTCCGGTAACCCGCGTGGTCGCCGATGGCGACAAGGTGGGTGCGGTGTTTGAGGGCAACGAAGCCTATACCGGCCCCGGCGCTTTGGTGAACTCACAGTTCCTCGATGGGCTGAGCGTCGATGCGGCCAAGGCCGAAGTAATCGCCCGCGCCGAGGCCGGCCAGTGGGGCCGCGGCACTACCGTCTGGCGGCTGCGCGATTGGGGCGTTTCGCGCCAGCGTTACTGGGGCACGCCGATCCCGTTCATTCACTGCGATGTCTGCGGCGTGGTGCCAGTGCCCAAGGATCAGCTGCCGGTGGTGCTGCCCGAGGACGTCAGCTTTGACATTCCCGGCAATCCGCTTGATCGCCACCCGACTTGGAAGCACGTGGACTGCCCGCAGTGCGGCAAAGCGGCGCGGCGCGAGACCGATACGCTCGACACCTTCACCAACAGTTCGTGGTATTTCCTGCGCTTTGCCAGCCAGCCCGCCGACCGCCCGTTCGATCCCGAAGTGATCAAACAGTGGCTGCCGGTCGAACAATATATCGGCGGGATCGAACACGCGATCCTGCACTTGCTCTACGCCCGGTTCTGGACCCGCGCACTCGCCCACATCGG
>JANMHL010000439.1:0-2553 GCA_031375125.1 Novosphingobium sp.
GGTTTAGCAAACTCCTGTTCCGCTTTCCCCAAACCCGTCCATGCTGAGCTTGTCGAAGCATCGTTCTTTCTTCGTGCCCAATCGAACAACCGCGAAGAAAAGAACAATCCTTCGACAGGCTCAGGATGAGCGGAAGTTGGAGACGAAGGTGTGCATAATCATCGCTCGTTCATCGCGGCGTATTCCTTGATCTTGGCTTTGCCGAGCTGGCTCATGTGCACTTCGTCCGGACCATCGGCGATCCGCACGAACCGGTTGAGCGTGAAGAACCGCGCGATCGGCGTATCATCCGAGACACCCATCCCGCCATGCACCTGAATAGCCCGGTCGCACACCGTCTGCGCCATTTGCGGGGCGACCACCTTGATCGCAGCGATCAGGTCCTTGGCCACCTTGTTGCCATAACGGTCCATCGCGTCCGCCGCTTTCAGCGTCAGCAGCCGCGACATTTCGATCTCGCAGAAACTCTTGGCTACGTCCTGCCGGATGCTCGATTGATCGGCCAACTTCTTGCCGAACGCGACCCGGCTGTCAGCCCGCCGCGCCATGATTTCCAGCGCCCGCTGAGCCTGCCCGATTGAGCGCATACAGTGGTGAATCCGGCCCGGCCCGAGGCGGCCTTGCGCAATCTCAAACCCGCGCCCCTCGCCCAGAATTAGGTTGCCCTTGGGCACGCGGACATTGTCAAACCGCAGTTCCACCTCTCCGCCCGGCGAATTGTGCGATCCGAAGACCGTCAGGTGGCGGACGATGGTGATCCCCGGGGTGTTCGGTTCAACCAGAATTTGCGAGTGCTGCGCGTGGCGCGGGGCATCGAAATCGGTCTTGCCCATCACGATCCAAATATCGCAACGCGGGTGCATCGCGTTCGAAATCCACCACTTGCGCCCGTTGAGCACATAGTCGTCGCCATCGGGCGTGATCGACAGTTCCAGATTGGTCGCATCGGACGAGGCCACTTGCGGTTCGGTCATCACATAGGCCGAGCGGATCGTGCCATCGAGCAGCGGCTTGAGCCACTTTTCCTGCTGTTCAGGACTGCCGAACTTGGCCAGCACTTCCATGTTGCCGGTATCGGGCGCGGAGCAGTTGAACACCTGGCTAGACCACGGCACCCGGCCCAGCAGTTCGGCAATCGGGGCATATTCGAGGTTCGAGAGGCCCGGCGAGATTTCGCCATATTCGTGCGGCAGGAACAGGTTCCACAGGCCCAGAGCACGAGCCTTGTCCTTCAGCGGTTCCATCCCCGGCCATTCCTGCCACTGCTTGGCGGGGTCGGTGACGAAATCGTGATAGGCCTGCTCAGCCGGATAGATATGCTCGTCCATGAATGCTTCGATCTGCGCGAGCAGCGCTTTGACCTTGTCGGTGTGCTCAAAATTCATGGGTTCAGCCTCTCTATCCGCAACTTTTTAATCGCGCGGTTAATGCGGGGCTGATCGGCGCTTGTCAAACCGGGAGCGCAGCATAAGCTGCGGCGGAACACGAATGGGAGAGATGTTGTGAGCGAAGTGATCCTGGAACCCGACCTGAAAATCATCGATCCGCATCACCACCTGTGGGATCTGCGCCCAATGATGGGGGCGTTCCCGGAACCGCTGCACCCGTTCATCGCCAGCATCGCGCTTTCGCCCTACTACACCTTCAACGAGATCCAGGCTGACGCGACCAGCGGCCATAACGTGATCGGCACGGTATTCATGGAATGCGGCGCATTCTATCGCGCTGGGGCGGATGATGCGTTCAAACCGGTGGGTGAGGTTGAGTACGTCAACGGCGTCGCCGCGCAATGCGCCAGCGGGCTCTATGGCGATATCCGGCTGTGCGATGCAATCATCGGCCATGCCGACCTGACCCGCGGCGCGGCAGCGGGCGAAGTGCTCGACGCGCTCAGCGCCGCCAGCCCGCGCTTCAAAGGGATCCGCCACGCCGCCGCCTGGGATGCTGACCCCGAAGTACTCGGCCCCCCGTTCCACGCCCCCGCCGGGCTCTATCGCGACGCCAAATTCCGCGAAGGCTTTGCCGAGCTGGGTAAACGCGGGCTGACATTCGACGCCTGGTTGCTCGAGCCGCAATTGGACGATCTGCTCGATCTGGCCCGCGCTTTTCCGGGGCAGCCAATCGTGCTCGATCACTGCGGAACCCCGCTCGGCATGGCCAGCTATCATGGCAAACTGCACGAACGGTTCGATATCTGGCGCGCCAAGATCACGGAAATCGCCACCTGCCCCAACGTCAATATCAAACTAGGCGGCCTCGCCATGTCCTTCGCCGGACTGCCCGATCACGGCCCGGCGGCTGGCCTCTCGTCCGAAGTGCTTGCGGCTATGTGGCGGCCCTATATCGAAACCTGCATTGAGGCGTTTGGGCCAAGCCGCGGTATGTTCGAAAGCAACTACCCGGTCGACAAATGGGGCGCGAGTTATGCGGTGTTATGGAACGCGTTCAAGCACCTGACCGTGGGAGCCTCAGCGGACGAGAAGCGGGAGTTGTACGCGGGCACCGCAGCGCGGTTTTACGGGATGGAGCATTTGTTGAGCTAATGCCCGCCAT
>JANMHL010000441.1:0-1535 GCA_031375125.1 Novosphingobium sp.
ATCATCTGCTCGATCGAGAATGTCGATCCGATGGGGGTCCACACCGGCGATTCGATCACGGTCGCGCCTGCGCTGACGCTGACCGACAAGGAATACCAGATCATGCGCAACGCCAGCATTGCTGTGCTGCGCGAGATCGGAGTGGAAACCGGCGGGTCGAACGTCCAGTTCGCGGTCAATCCCGCCGATGGCCGCCTGATCGTGATCGAAATGAACCCGCGCGTTTCGCGTTCGTCCGCGTTGGCATCAAAAGCTACCGGTTTCCCGATTGCCCGCGTCGCCGCCAAACTGGCGGTCGGCTATACGCTGGACGAACTGACCAACGAGATCACCGGCGCGACCCCGGCCAGCTTCGAGCCGACGATTGACTATGTCGTCACCAAGATCCCGCGCTTTGCCTTCGAGAAGTTCAAGGGGGCCGAGCCGCTGCTGTCGACCGCGATGAAATCGGTTGGCGAAGTGATGGCGATTGGCCGCAACTTCAAGGAATCATTCCAGAAGGCGCTGCGCGGCCTGGAGACCGGGCTCGACGGGTTCAACCGCGTGCTCAGCCTCGAAGGGGCCGGGCGCGATGCGGTGACGGCAGCGCTGTCGCGCCAGACGCCCGACCGGGTGTTGATCATCGCGCAGGCCTTTCGCGAGGGCTTCACGATCGAAGAAGTCCAGGCGATCACGCATTTTGATCCGTGGTTCCTGCGGCACATTGAAGAGATCATCGCCGAAGAAGCCGTGATCATGGAAAACGGCCTGCCCAACGACGCAGCTGGTCTGCGCCGCCTGAAAGCCATGGGCTTTTCCGACAAGCGCCTCGCCATTCTGGCGGTGCGCGGGGTTGGCGTGGCTGGCGGCCTTGGCGAAACGCTCGCCGCGCGGCGCTCCGGTTTGCTCCACGATGCGCTGCGGGCGATGGCTGGCGCGACGACCGAGGAAGAAGTGCGCGAATTGCGGACCAAGCTTGGCGTGCATCCGGTGTTCAAACGGATCGATAGCTGCGCTGCCGAGTTTGAGGCTATCACGCCTTACCTCTACTCAACCTACGAAGCCCCGCTGTTTGGCGAGCCTGAGTGCGAGGCCGCACCATCTTCCGCCAAAAAAATCGTCATCCTCGGCGGCGGGCCGAACCGGATCGGGCAGGGGATCGAGTTCGACTATTGCTGCTGCCACGCTTGTTACGCGCTGGAAGAAGCCGGTTACGAAACGATCATGATCAACTGCAACCCGGAAACGGTCAGCACCGATTATGACACCTCTGACCGGCTCTATTTTGAGCCGCTGACGAGTGAGGACGTGCTGGAAATCCTGCGGGTCGAACAGCAAAACGGCACTCTGGTGGGCGTCATCGTTCAGTTCGGCGGACAGACGCCATTGAAGCTGGCGCAGACCCTCGAAGACGCCGGAATTCCGATCCTCGGCACTTCGCCCGACGCGATTGACCTGGCCGAAGACCGCGAGCGCTTTGCCAAGCTGGTCAACGATCTGGGCCTGAAGCAACCGCTCAACGGGATTGCCCGCAGCCGCGATGAAGCTGTGGCCGT
>JANMHL010000467.1:0-10176 GCA_031375125.1 Novosphingobium sp.
TCGGCCAAGCGTTGGAGGTTTTACGAATGGTTCATCCGCCGCGCTGCCGGATTGGGCGATGCGCCGGTCGCGGCCGATCCCGATCGCTATGCCCAACGCGCAGCCTTTTGTGATGTGCTGGTGGTCGGGGCCGGGCCCGCCGGGCTGTCCGCAGCACTGGCGGCGGCCGAGGCGGGCGAGCGGGTCATGCTGGTTGAGCAGGACCGGATTCTGGCGCCATCACTGGTCCGCGATCCCCAAGACCTCGATCCGGTCTGGGCTGAGGCTACGGCGACACGGATCGCTGCGCTTGGTGGGCGGATTCTGCTGCGGACCACGGCAGGGGGCTATTGGGATGATAACCTGATCACCCTGAACCAGCATCTGACCGAACCGGGCGCGGCGCCTCCCGATGGGGTCGCGCAGCGGTTGTGGCATGTTCGGGCCAAACGGGTGGTGTTGGCCACCGGCGCGCTCGAACGGCCGCTGGCTTTTGCGCACAATGATCGCCCCGGGGTGATGCTCAGCCAAGCGGTCAGAACCTATCTGCGCCGCTTCGGCGTGGTGCCGGGACGCCGCGTGGTGATTGCCACCAATAACGACGATGCTTATCTGACCGCGGCTGCATTGCGCGCTGTCGGGGCTGAAGTGGTGGCAGTGCTGGATAGCCGGCCCGCCCCGGCGGGAGCATCCAGCGGCTTTTCGGTGCACAATGAAACCCTGCCTTTCGCCACGAAGGGTGCACGGCATCATTTGCGCGAAGTCAACGCCAGAATCGACGGCAAGATCGTGCGCTGGCAGGCCGATCTGCTGGCCATGTCCGGCGGCTTCACACCAGTGGTCCATCTGCATATGCAAGCGGGAGGGGCAGCGTTGGATTGGGATGAGGCCAGCCAGGCATTCCTGCCGGGAACAGCCCGACAAAACGTCGAATCGATTGGCGCGGCGGCCAGCGGCACTGCGGTCGGGCCCGTGCTTGCTGCCGAAAATCCGGGCAAAGCCTTTATCGATTTCCAGAACGATGTTTCGCTTGGCGATGTCGATCTGGCCTGGGCCGAAGGCTACCGCTCGGTCGAGCATCTCAAGCGCTATACCACGCTCGGGATGGCGACCGATCAGGGCAAGACCAGCAACATGGCGGCGCTGGGCCGGCTTGCGGAGAGGCAAGGTGTTGCGATTCCGCAGGCCGGCCTGACGACCTTTCGCCCGCCGTACACGCCGGTTACCATGGGGCTGCTGGCCGGGCGCAATGAGCGCGACGCGGGCGCGCACCTGCGCCGACTCGCCCTTTATGACATCCATCAGGCGGAGGCACCGATCTGGCAGCCGCTGGGTTATTGGAAGCGCCCACGGGCCTATCCGCGCGGCGCCGAGACACTGGCCGAGGCGGCGCTGCGCGAAGCGCGAAGCGTGCGCACTGCCGTGGGCATGACCGACGTTTCGACCCTGGCCAAATTTGAGATCAGCGGGCCCGATGCTGCGGCCTTGCTCGAATTGATCTGCGCCACCACGGTGGCCAAGCTCGCAGTCGGTCGCGGGCGCTATACCTTCATGCTGCGCGAGGACGGCCTGGTGTTCGATGACGGCACCGTCTGGCGGCTGGGCGAAGATCGCTATCTACTGACCAGTTCAACCGGCGGGGCTGACCGGATGGCGACGCACATTTCCTATGTGCGGCAGTACCTGTGCCCGCAGTTCAAGGTTTCAGCGGTCAATGTGCAGGAACATCACGCGGGAATCGCGGTAGCCGGGCCAAGCGCCAAGGCGGTGCTGACCGCGTTGATTGGCGCCGAGCCACCGCGCCACATGTCGACGGTCCCAGCCGTGATTGCCGGAGTGGCGGTTATCGTTCTGGCTGCCAGCTACAGCGGCGAACGCGCCTTTGAAATCTATGCCGAAGCCAGTCATGCACAGCCCGTCTGGCGCGCTTGCCAGTCCGCGGTGACCCAGCACAGCGGCTGCCTGTACGGGATGGAGGCGATGGAATTGCTGCGGATCGAAAAAGGCCATCTGGTGGTCGGCGGCGAGATCGACGGGCGGCTGACACCGCATGATCTGGCGCTGGGCGGAATGCTCAACAAGGCCGGAGGCTATATCGGCGAGGCTGGGTTGACACGTCCGGCCTTGTCTCAGCCGGGGCGCAAACAGCTGGTCGGGCTTGCCGCGATTACCGGGACCATCCCGGAAGGCGGGATGCTGGTTCCGGCCGAGGGCGGACCCGCGCAAGGCCACGTCACTGCAGCCGCTTTTCGCGTTGTCGATGGCGGTGCGATTGCGCTTGGCCAATTGATCGACGGCATTGCCCGGCACGGCGAGGAGCTGGTGGCGACGTCACCCACCCGGGGACAAAGCGCGCGAGTCCGCGTTGTCGCGCCGCATTTCTACGATCCGTCGGGGGACCGCTACCGTGACTGAGGCTACGATCACCGTCCTGCCCGCCGCGCCGCTGTTCGCGTTTGAGATCTGGAGCAATCCGGTAGAGGCTGCACAGCGTTTTGAAGCTGCGTTTGGCGCCCGCCTTCCGGCGTCTGGATCGTCGCTGCAACTGGCTGACCTCCTGCTGATCCGCTACGAGCCAACGGTCTGGCTGGCCGAAGGCAACATTGGCGGCCTGGCCGAGATTCTGGGCACCGATGGCAGCCTGACAGCGATTGGCGGCGGTATCGTGCGCGTTCGGTTGAGCGGAACTGGCTGGCGCAGTCTACTGATGGCTGGCGGCGTCTTCGATGCCGAAGCGCCCAGCTTTGCAGCAGGTTCCAGCGCCGCCACGCTAATCGATCATGTCGGCGTCAGGCTCTATGTCGAGAGCGACGATGCCTGCCTCGCTTATGTGCCGCTAAGCTATGCCCACGATCTGGTCCACTTCTGGGAACTGGCCGCCAAATCGCTGGTCTAGTGGCTATTGGCCCGCCGCCGCATGGCGCAGCACCAACCCCTGCGCGTGCCGTCGCTGAAAACCCTTCCATAGCGTGACCCCGCTGCCGCCCGGGCTGTAGGCGCCCCATGGCGTACCCGCTGGTGCATCCCACGTGCCTTCACTGGCATTCTCAACCGGGACATCAAGAAAACTGCGCGCGCCCGCATCACCGCGCAGGTGCACCGCCAGAAATGCCGTGATGAAATGCAGGTTGATCGCGTTGACCCGGTCTTGCCGCCAGATCGGATCTTCGAACCAATCAATGTCCCAGAGCCCGTTTCGCATCTCCATCGGCGCGGGGTTGAGCGCGATCGCGTGACCGGCTTGGCGATAGGTCAGCAAATACCGATCACTGTTCCTGGCATTCTCAAACGCCGCGAGTGCGCCGGTCTTGTAATCGACGACCGGATCAGCATCGCCCTGGATCAACAGCAGCGGGGCTTTTATATCGAGCAGGCCTTCAGCGCCCCAGGCACTGCGCGGCAGGCCGCCCGCCGGAGCGAGCGCGACAATCGCCTTGACGCCAGGAACCTTGCCCTGATCCTCTTGCGGGGCCCCGCGCGCGATCCGCTGCAACCATCCGCCTGCGACCAGACCCATGCTGGGGCCAGCGGGATCAAGGCTGGCACCGCCGGCGGTCAGGACGCCGTACCCACCTTGAGAATAACCGATCAAGGCCAGCTGCGCAGGATCGATCAGCGCGCCCAGTTGCTCGCGCAGTGCCCCGGCCACGAAAGCGATATCGACTGGCCGGTTGTAATTCGGCGCGGCGCGGTGTTCCGCCGAAATGATGTAAGGGTTTGGATCTTCATGATGGATCGCAGCAACGACATAGCCCTTTGAAGCCAGGTTTTCGGTCAGCCAGGTCATCACCGCCGGGGCATTGCTGTAACCATGCGAGAGGATAACCAGCGGATAGCCCCGGCCAGTAGGGGCAGCGTTTGAAATCGCCAGACCGCGCACTTTGAACCGGACGGCTGGGCGGGGCGGCTCCCCGAACAGGCTGGCCGAATAGGTCATCGTGGCGGCGCCCGGTTTGGCCTTTGCAGGATACCACAGATCGACCTTCAGCACGCGCGGGTGCAGCGTGACCCGCCCTGTAACGGGATCCGCGCCATGCAGTTCCGGCTGGCCTTCGTGCACCAGAGTAAGCGTCCTAAACCCGACCCTATCCGGACCAAGCCGGGCCAATTGCGGCGCATCGATCCCCGGCACACTGGGCGGCAGCGCTGTGCTGGAACTTGCGGCGCCAGCCAGCAACACCCCGCAAGCCAGCAGCCAGGCAGCAGTCAGACGTGCCATGTGATCTGCTCCTGCAGCCAGGGAATCTGCTGAATCAGCGGAGGAAAGGTGACCTCCTTGAGCTCTCTGGCGCAAACCTGTGCCACCTGCTGCGGCAGAGTGCCCAGTTCGCCCGCCCGCGCGACCACTTGCACCGTTCGCGAAAAGCGGCCGCGCGGCATCGGTTCGATCCGGGTCTGGCGCAGCAGTTCGGGCGCCGCCGACAAGCAGATCGGCGATGTTATGGTCCAGCCAAGCCCAGCCGCAACCAGGGCAAGCTGCTGATGCGACGATTCGACTTCGACAACCTGCCGAAAGCCGAGCTTGAGCCGAACGATCTGGCGTTCGATTTGCTGCCCCATGCCCGTCAAGCGCGAGAACCGCACGAATGGCAATTCCTGGGGGTCGTCGTCGATCTGAAACGGCTTTTTGTAACTTGCCGGGACCACGACCACGAACCCTTCCTCGAAGACGGGATGCAGTTCGATATTTTCGCGATGCTCAAGATTGAAACTGCCGGTCAGCAACATATCAATGTCGCGGGCCAGGAATTCGCCCTGATGCTCCAGTGAAATGCCCGAGCGGATGTTCCAGCGCTCGGCCCGGTCGCCCAGGCGGCCAAGGATCGCTGCAGTCAACTGGTTGGCTAGACTGAACGACATGGCAATCGTCAGGCTGGCCAAAGGCAGGTCGGCACCAACGCGGATATCATCGTAAGTGCTGCGTGCCAGCGCGAGCAACCGTTTGCCGCGTTCGAACAGCGAGCGCCCGCTTGTCGTCAGGCCCAAAGGGCGCATCGAGCGATCAAACAGTGGTGTGCCGATGCTCGCTTCGAGGCGCGCAATGGTCTGCGAAACTGCCGATTGGGTGATCTGCAAATGCGCCGCGCACTGCGACATTCCGCTCAATTCGACGGTCATGATAAAGACTTCGATCGCGTGAAGATCGAACTCCTGCGCCGGTTTCATGGAATGACCCGCTCCTTGGCAACTGTGCCTGTCCAAGGCCCCCTATTATCAGCTCTAATGGCTAGCACGGTGGCGGGGTGATGCAGTCATATCTTTTACGCACACCATCGCGCCAATTTGCGATTGGCTGGGCCGACCTGCTAGGTTTGCCGGTGCAGGACCAGCAGCCCCTTGAGCGTCCCCCAGCACATCAGCAGCAAGACCAGCGCAAGCGGCAGTCCGGCGGCGATTGCCCCGGCCTGGAGCGAATTCAGGCCGCCGCTCAGCAACAGCACCACGCCGATCCCGCCAACCGCAAGCAACCAGATCACCTTTTGACGGAGCGGCGTATCGGTCCGCCCGCCAGCCGTCATCGTATCAATCACCAAGGTGCCCGAATCCCAGCCCGTCACGAAGAAGATCAGAATCAGCACAATCGCAACGTTCGACGTGATCTGGGCATAGGGCAGCGTGCCGAGCAATACGAACAACTGCGTTTCGAGTGAGGCGTTTAGCAGATCGGGGTTCTGGCCTCCGGCGATCTGGGCAATGCTGGCATCGCCAAACACTGTCAGCCAGAAGATCCCCAGCAAGCTTGGCGCGATCATCGCCCCGGCGATGAATTCGCGCACTGTCCGACCCAGTGAGATGCGCGCCATGAACATGCCGACGAACGGTGCCCAACTGATCCACCAGGCCCAATAGTAGACCGACCAATCGTCATAGAATCCGGGATCACTGCGCCCGACCGGGTTGGATAGCGCGGGCAGGAGTTTGAGGTAGTTGACGATATTGGCCGCCAGATCACCCAGCAATTGCAGCACCGGTCCGGTTGCCAGCACGAACAGCAGCAATGCCGCAGCAACCCACATATTGGCCTCGCTAAGGATCCGGATTCCCCGATCGATGCCGCCGCGAACCGACAGAAACGTGATGACGGCCATGATAGCGATCAGGCCGAGGATTGCGGCGGGCGAGCTGGCAATCCCGTACAAATAGGTAACCCCGGCCATTGCCTGCTGCGCCCCGAGCCCCAGCGAAGTGGCAAGGCCGAAAATCGTCGCGAGCACCGCCAGCACTTCGATCAGATCGCCTGCGCGGCCCCAGACGGCCTTGCCAAAGATCGGATAGAACGCCGACCGCATCGACAGCGGCATGTTGAAATCATAGGTAAAAACGGCGAAAGCCAGACCAGTTACAGCAAAGATTGCCCAAGGGTGGAGCGACCAATCGAAGATTGTCGCAGCCATGGCCAAGCTTCGCGCCGCGACCGGATCGCCCACTGCGCCGCCCAGCGGCGCCCCGGCACCGCCCGCCAGCGACGACGCAAAATGGCTGACCGGCTCACCCACGCCGTAGAACACCAGACCAATCCCCATCCCCGCGCCAAACAGCATCGAGAACCACGACAAGCGTGAGTAATCGGGCGAGGCCCCTTTGCCGCCAAGCCTGATTTTGCCCAGCGGTGACAGCGCCACCACGACACAGAACAGCAGCAACAGGTTGCCGACCGACATCAAGAACCAGTCAAAGTGCGCCACCACACCGCCGCGCATGGCCGCGAACAAGGTGGCTGACGGCCCAGGCGCAAACACGCTGTAGACGATCACTACCAGCGAAATCAGCGCAGAGGGAATGAACACCGCAGGGTTTACGACCATGCCGTTCCAGCGCCGGTTAGACTGACCGTAGGCTCCGGGGTCGATATCCTTGGACCAGTCCGACATGATTTCCCCTTAACGCAGCTGCCGCGCTGCTGTTGCCAATGCCGTGCTGAGCCAAGGTGCAAAGCTGCGCCATACCTCAACTTCAAACCTCTGTTCGCCAGTGCGCAGCAGGATGATTTCCACCGTTTCAAACACGGTACGCGTTGCCCGGCCGACGGCAAACCGGTCGAGATCGAGTGGGCAACCCGCAGCGAGTACTTCCGCCGCGCCCGGCCCTTCGGCGATCAGGCAGACCGAACGTTCGCTGACTTCGGCAATCGCCATTGGCGAGTCCGTACCCACGGTAACTGTCGTTCCTGCGAGCGCCCGCAACATCCATTCATCGGGGCCTAGACAGGCCGCGCCCGCCAGACTTGTGCCGATTTTGCGCGGCAATTGCAGCCCAAGCAGCTGTTCGAGCAGTTCGGGCTGGCGCGTCCTAAGCGAGAAACGGACCATCGGTGCGGCCAGACTGAGGACAACGGTGTCGCTGACAAACGGCAAGTCCAGCGCCGGTTCGGTGCGGGCGAGGGCTTCAGACATTCAGCCGCGCTCCTTCAGGATCGAAAAACACGCAGCCGCTGACTTTCACGCTGATCACCCGGTTCGGCATTGGCACGTATAGAACTTCGCCCATCCGGTCCTGACCACCAGCGACCAGCGCCAGCGCGATCGAACGGCCGAGTGCTTCGCTCCAGTACGCTGAAGTGACATGGCCGATCATGGTCATCGGCACCGCCTGGGCAGGATCAGCCACGATCTGCGCGCCTTCTTCGAGCACTACCGTAGGATCATCGGTCAGCAACCCGACCAGTTGCTTACGGCCTGGCGCGACAATATCGGAGCGCGACAAACTGCGCTTCCCCACAAAATCGAGCTTCTTCTTGCCCACAGCCCAGCCCAGCCCGGCATCGTATGGCGTCACGGTGCCATCCGTATCCTGACCGACGATGATAAACCCCTTTTCGGCCCGCAGCACATGCATCGCTTCGGTGCCGTAAGGCGTGATGCCATATTCAGCGCCGGCGATCATCAGCCGTTCCCACAGCGCGCGGCCATAGGCGGCTGGCACGTTGATCTCGAAGCCAAGCTCGCCGGTAAAGCTGACCCGGAACAACCGGGTCGGCACACCGCAGATCGTGCCTTCGCGGATCGCCATGTGCGGGAACGCGTCCGCTGTCAGGTCGATGCCTGCAACCAGCGGCTCTAGCAACTTGCGGGCCAGCGGCCCCTGCAATGCAATCACCGCCCATTGTTCGGTCGTGCTGGTCAGCCAGACATCGAGGTCGGGCCATTCGGTCTGAAGGTAGTCTTCCATCATGTTCAGCACGCGGGCTGCGCCGCCAGTGGTGGTGGTCAGATGGAACCGGTCCGGAGCGAGCCGCGCCGAAACGCCGTCGTCGGTGATGAACCCGTCTTCCTTCAGCAGCAGACCATAGCGGCACCGGCCCGGCTCCAGCGCTTTCCACGGGTTGGTGTACATCCGGTTTAGGAATTCGGCGGCATCGGGCCCGACCACTTCGATCTTGCCGAGCGTCGAGGCATCGAAGATCCCCACCGACGCGCGCACCGCGCGACATTCGCGGTTCACTGCGGCGTGCATTTCCTCTTCGCCTTGCGGGAAATAGCGCGCGCGGCGCCACTGGGCGACCAGCTCAAACACCGCACCGTTTTCTTCGGCCCAGCTATCGATCGGGGACTGGCGGACCGGCTGGAACAGCGCATCCTTGGCATGACCTGCCAGGGCGCCGAAGGTTTGCGGGGTATAGGGCGGGCGAAACGCGGTGAGCCCGACAGCGGTCACGTCCCGGCCCAGCGCCTGCGCGGCAATCTGCAAACCGTTGAGGTTCGACGTCTTGCCCTGATCGGTCGCCATGCCGGTGGTGGTGTAGCGCTTGATATGCTCGATCGACTTGAACCCTTCGCGCACCGCCAGAGTAATGTCCTTGGCGGTTACGTCATTCTGGAAATCGACGAAGGCCTTGATCCGGTTTTGGTCGCGCGGCGTCGGCAATGCGTCAGTCACCAGCCCGCTCCCGAAATCCCACTTGCCCGAACAGGCGCCGACACAGCGGACTTTTTCGTTGGGCTGATCCGGCACATAGGCGCCTTGCGCCGCGTCCCAGGCGAGACTGCCCTTGCTGTGCGACCACAGGTGGACGCTGGGGGTCCAGCCGCCCGCCATCAACACGGCGTCGCAGGCAAGCCGGGTGACGCCGGAACCATCGCCGCGGGCCGAGGTCAGCCCGGTGACGGCATGGCGGCCATGCACGTCGATCACGCTATGCCCCAACTTCGCGGCGATTCCCAAGGCTTGCGCTTCACCCAGCAGCGCGGGGCTGACCGTCTCCCGTATCTCGACAATCGCCGCGATCGTTACGCCAGCCCGGGCATGGGCAAAGGCATCAAGCCAGCCGCTGTCGTGGGCCGCCATTACGGCTACTGACCGACCAACCGCCACGCCGTAGCGCTGCAAATAGGTCCGCGCGGCAGAGGCCAGCATGACCCCGGGCACATCGTTCCCGGCGAATACGAGCGGTCGTTCGATCGCGCCTTGCGCCAGGATCACTTCGCCCGCCCGGATCCGCCAGAGCTTTTCGCGGGCCCCATCGCCAAGCTTGGCCTGGTGGTCGGTCAGTCGTTCGACAGCGCCAATGAAGTTGTCATGGTAATAGCCAAACGCCGTGGTCCGGCGCAGGACCATGATGTTCGGCGCGGCGGCAAGATCCTTTAGGCTTTCGCGTAACCACGGCCACAGTCCCGGATCGCTGAGCGCTCCGCCGCCGGGCTCATCCTGTTCGTCGATCAGGATCACGCGCTTGGCGGTGCCGCTGGCGGCCAGCGCGGCATCGATCCCGGCTGGTCCCGCGCCAACAATCAAAAGGTCGCAGTGCGCGTAGGTCGCTCCGTAATGATCGGGATCACTTTCGTGCGGCGCTTCGCCAAGGCCAGCCATGCGGCGGATCAGCGGCTCGTAAAGCTTGTCCCAGAACGAACGGGGCCACATGAAGGTCTTGTTGTAAAAGCCCGCGGGCAGGAACATGCCGAGCCGGTCATTGATCGCCCCCAGATCGGTTTTGAGCGAGGGCCAGCGGTTCTGGCTGGTCGCCACCAGACCATCATAAAGCTCGACCGCCGTAGCGCGCAGGTTGGGCGTATGACGGCCCGGCCCGCGGCTGACCGAAACCAGCGCGTTGGGTTCTTCGCTGCCCGCGCCAAGCAGGCCGCGCGGCCGGTGATACTTGAACGATCGGCCAAATAGCATCACCCCTTTGGCGAGCAGCGCCGAGGACAACGTGTCCCCGGCTAACCCGTGGTACGTCACGCCATCGAAACTGAACCGGAC
>JANMHL010000042.1:0-3413 GCA_031375125.1 Novosphingobium sp.
GCGAAGGGCGCCGCACCGGCCCCTTCGGCGAGGTTGTGCGTGTCGGTCCAATAGGCGCGGATGGCGTCACGCACCTCATCATCCGTGACGGTGACGATGCGCGCGGCACCCTTGAGGATCATCGCCAGCGCATCGGGGTCGGGGATGCGGGTCGAGGGGGTGTTCCTGGTGCACCTGAACGATGCGTTGTCTGGTGAACCGATCCTGTCGGATCATCCGGGCGCCACCAGCGGCGCAAATCTCGTCCGTATTGTAGGCCTGATGATCGTCGGTCGCGATCGGCAGGGGCACCAGGATCGCCGGACGGCCAACCGCGGTCAGCTCGGCCACGGTCGAGGCCCCGGCCCGGCCAATGAACAGGTGCGCATCGGCCAGCCGCTCGGCCATATTCTCAAAGTATGTGCCCAGTTCAGCCGGGATTTCGTGCGCGGCATAGCGTTGCCGGACGGTCTCGATATCCTCGGGCCGGCATTGCTGGGTCACTTGCAGCCGGTTGCGCAGCGCGGTTGGCAGCATGGCGAGGCCATCGGGCACAACCTGGCTGAGAATGCCCGCACCCTGACTGCCACCGGTGACCAGCACCCGCAGCAGGCCGTCTTCGCTGAACGCCGGGAACGGCGCATCGCGCAGTGCCAGCACTTCGGCGCGGACCGGGTTGCCAACCAGATGGACCTTGCCCAGATGCTTGGGCTTGAGCCGCTCAACTTCGCGATAAGAGGTCGCAATCGCATTGACTCGGCCCGCCAGAAAGCGGTTGACCCGGCCCAGCACCGCGTTCTGTTCGTGGATCACGCTCGGCACGCCCGCGCTGGTTGCGGCCCACAGCGCCGGAAGCGCTGGATAGCCGCCAAAGCCGATCACCGCGCTGGGTTCAAAGCTTTCAAACAGCCGCAGCGCCATCCGCTTGCCTTCCAGGATCGCGCCGATCCCTTTTAGCCAATGCAGCGGATTCTTGCCCAGCCGTCCGGCGGGAAGTTGGTGCGCGACCAGCGAATGCGGCTTGCCCGGCAGGCGGCTGCCGCGCTCGTCAGTGATCAGCGCCACATGGTGCCCGCGCGCTTCCAGCTCAACCGCCAGCGCAAAGGCCGGGATCAGGTGTCCGCCGGTGCCGCCAGCGGCCAGAACATAGTGCCGGGAAACGCCGCTCATCGTTTGATTCCAAGGCTGGTGAGCTTGAACCGCTCACGCTTGAGGAAAGGATTGCGCCGGGTGATCGACAGCAAAAAGCCGACCCCCAGACACAGCGCAATGGTGGACGATCCGCCGTAAGAGATCAACGGCAGGGTCATCCCCTTGGACGGGAATAGTTGCAGGTTGACCATCACATTGATGAACGCCTGTCCGCCGATCTGTGCGATCAGCCCGGCGGCGGCCAGCGTGGTGAACAAGTCCTCCTCTTCGAGCAGGCGGACCAGCACCCGGCCAACCAGCGCCAGATAGAGCAGCACAATCAGTGCGCAGGCGATCAGACCGAATTCCTCACCGATCACCGAAAAGATATAGTCGGTATGCGCCTCGGGCAGCGCCAGTTTGCGGGTGCCGAGCCACAGCCCAGATCCGGTCCAGCCGCCCGCCAGCAGCGTGCGCTGGGCCAGATCGACCTGATCGAAGGCGGTTCCGCCGCCCAGAAACGCGTCGATCCGGTTCCGGCCGTTCTCATAAAACACATAGGTCAGCGTCACCATGACGATCCCGGCGCCGATCACTCCGCCGATCCGCTTGAGCGATATGCCCGACAGCAGAACCATCACGAACCACACCCCGCCGAACAGGATCGTCGATCCGAAATCGGGTTGCAGCATCAGCAGTCCGCCGATCAAGATCATCAGACCCGTGCACAGTTCGATCACCGGCAGGTTCGGATCGCGCGCGCGCCAGGACAGGATCCACGCCATCCCGATCGCAAAGGCCGGTTTGAGGAATTCCGACGGCTGGAGCGATACCCCAAGGTTCAACCAGCGCCGCGCGCCATTGACTGAAAAGCCAATCAGCGGAACCAGCATCAGTCCGACCAGCATCACCGCGCACAAGACGATCCCGGAGCGGCGGGCCCAGTCCTTTGGCAGCATTGAGGCGCCGAACATCGCGATCAACCCCAGCAGTTGATAGCGGATATGCATCGCAAAGAAGTGCAGATCATCAAGCCGCACTGACGCAGTTGAAAGCCGCCGTGCGCTGGCCGGGGAACTGGCCGCAACGGCGGCGGTGCCAATCGCCATCAGGGTTAGCACCAGCCCGAGCAGCACCCGGTCAATCTCTCGCCACCAGATCGCCAGATCGCTGCGGCGGTTGCGTTGGACCCGGGCCGATGCATTTGCTGCGCCGCCGCCGCGCGGCACCAGTGGGGGGTGGCTGGCCATCAGCGCCGCGCTCCTGCACTGGCTTCGGGATCGGGGGTCAACAAGGTCTGGACGATCTGGCGAAAGGTATCGCCGCGCGCTTCGTAATCGCGGAACTGATCAAAACTGGCGCAGGCGGGCGATAGCAAGACCACGTCGCCCGGCTTGGCCGCGGCCATCGCCTGCTGGATCGCCTCGCACATCATCTCACTGCGCCGCACCGGCATGAACGGTTCGAGCAGCTCGGCAAACTTCGGCCCAGCCTCGCCAATGGTATAGGCCGCCGCGACATTGCCGAAAAAGGGCGCACATTCGTCCAGCTGATCGCCTTTGGGCAGACCGCCCAGGATCCAATGGATCCGGCGTGTCGGGCGCGGCGGGAATGCGGCAAGCGCTGGCGCGGTTGAGGCCGGGTTGGTCGCCTTGCTATCGTTGAGGTACATCACCCCGTTTGCCTCGGCCACCCGTTCCATCCGGTGCGGCAGCCCGCGAAAGCTGGCCAGCGCCGGGCGCCACTGCATCGGGGTTAGCCCCAATGCTTCGGCAATCGCCACGGCCACTGCGGCGTTCTGCAGATTGTGCGGGCCTTGCAGGCTGGGCCAATCATCCTGCAGTGCCAGCAAATCCTTGCCGTCGACCGAACGCACTCGCCAGGCTTCGCGCAATTGCCCTTCGCGCGCGGCAACCGACTGGGTCTTGGCATCACCCATCCCGAATATCGCAAACTGATCGGCCCGCTGCATCGCGAACAACCGGGCCTTCGATGCAGAATAGCCCGAAAACCCATCGTAGCGATCAAGGTGATCGGGCGTGACATTCAGCAGCGCCGCCACTTCGCATTGCAGGCTGTGGGTCAGGTCGAGCTGATAGCTCGACAGTTCGAGCACATAGACCCCGCCCGCATCGAGCGGATTGGCCGACAGGATCGGCAGGCCAATGTTCCCGCCCATCCGGGTCGGCAGCGCGGCCGATTGCAGGATATGGTGGAGCAGCGCGGTGGTGGTGCTTTTGCCGTTGGTCCCGGTGATCCCGACCACCCGGTGCGCGGGCAGATTGGGCCGGGCAATTGCAAAC
>JANMHL010000086.1:0-7995 GCA_031375125.1 Novosphingobium sp.
ATTGGTTGGCGCAATTGTTTCTACCTGCTGGGCGCAATCGGGCTGGTGCTGGCAGCGGCGATGTGGCTGGTCCGCGATGAACGGATCGTCGCGGCGCAAACCCACAGCCACGGCCCCGGCTGGCGCGGGCATAAGCGGGTACTGGGCGCGGCGCTGCGCCAATCGCCCGCGCTGTGCATGATCATCGCAGGCGGCGTGGCGCTGCACGTTGCGGTTGGCGCCGCGGCGTTTGACCAGTTGTGGTTCGTGCAGGAACGCGGGTTTGAACGGGCCGAGATCGCCAAGCTGACCGGCTTTATGACTGTGGTGGCCGGGATCGCGGGCAGCCTGTTTGGCGGGTTTGCCGGGGACTGGTGGTACCGCACCCGCAAATCGGGCCGGGCGATGCTGTTGTTCTGGTTGTTCCTCGCGCTGGCCCCGCTGACGCTGGCGTTCCGGATTGTCCCGGCGGATTCAGTGCTGTTCGTGCCGGGGATCGGCGCAGGCATCTTCCTACTCTGTGCGTTTTATGGCCCGTCGGTTTCGACCATTCAGGAACTGTCCCCGCCATCGGCCAGAGCGACAGTGGTGGCGTTCAACATCCTGTGCGTCAACGCCCTCGGACTGGGCCTCGGGATCACCGCCACCGGCGCGCTAATCGACGTGTTCCGTAAAGCCGGCTTTGCGCAGCCTTATTCAAGCGCGGCCTTGACCATGTCGCTGGTGTCGATGCTGGCGCTGCCGGCGTTCTATTTGGCCGGACACTGGTTCCACCGCGATCGGGCGCGGGTTCAAGGATAGGCCAGGGAGACGAAATTCAGCGTTCCCAGCGCCTCACGCTGCCAAGTCAAACGGCTCAATCTCGCCCGACAGGTATTGCTTCTTCGCTTTGGCCCGGCTGAGTTTGCCGCTGCTGGTGCGCGGCAGGGTGCGCGGGGGGACCAGTTCGACAATCGCCGGGTGGCCCAGGATCGAGCGGACCTTGTCGCGGATCGTGTCGTGGAGTTTCTGGCGCTCTTCGGGATCGGACACCCGGCAGTGGACCAGCACCGCAACCGATTCCTCACCGGTTTCGGTTTCGACCGAAAAGGCCGCGATATCGCCGTGGTTGAAGCCGGGCAGTTGCTCCACCGCCCATTCAATATCCTGCGGCCAGTGGTTCTTGCCGTTGATGATGATCATGTCCTTGGCCCGGCCGACGATGAACAGATAGCCGTCTGTCTGATAGCCCATATCGCCGGTATCGAGCCAGCCGCCCACCATACAGGCCTCGGTCGCTTCCGCATCGCGGAAATAACCCTGCATCACGCTGGGGCCTTTGCACCAAATCTTGCCGATGTGGTGATCGGTCAGCACTTCGCCGTTTTGCCCACGCACTTCGATGGTCATGTCTTTCACGGCCTTGCCGCAGTTGACAATCGCGCGGTAGCGGGCCGGGCGCGATAGATCGCGGGGGGCGCCGGACAGGCGTTCTTCCTCAACCAGTTCGACCCGGATCCCTTCGCCCGGCGGCATGATCGTGACCGCCAGCGTCGCTTCGGCGAGGCCATAGGAGGGCAGGAACGCGCTGGCCTTGAACCCCGCCGGGGCAAAGGCATTGACGAAGCCCTGCATAACGTCGGGCCGGATCATATCGGCGCCGTTGCCCGCAATCCGCCAGCGCGACAGGTCAAACCGTTCGGCAACATTGCTCTGGCTGGAAATCCGCCGCGCGCAAATGTCATAGCCGAAGGTCGGCGAATAGCTGAGCGTGGTGCCGGGATTGCGGCTGATCATATCGAGCCAGGCCAAGGGCCGCCGGGCGAAATCTTCGGTCTTGATATAGTCTGCCGAGCATTGGTTGGCGATCGGCGAGAGGAAGCAGCCGACCAGCCCCATATCGTGATACCACGGCAGCCACGAAACACAGCGGTCGCTGGCTTCGAGCAGCATCCCTTCGCCATGCCCGGCGAGGTTGTTGAGCAGCGAGGTGTGCGTCACCGCGACGCCGTGCGGAAAGCGGGTCGATCCGCTGGAATACTGCAGATAACAGATATCATCGCCGCTGGCCGTAGGCAGATCGAGCGTGGGGGCCTCGGTTGCTGCGAAATCTTCCCAGACGATCCCTTCGCAGCCTTGGCGGGCGGCGGCCTGGCCGGTCATTTCGGCGATTTCGGCGGGATAGAACAGCGCCTTGGGATCGCTGCTGGCCAGTTGCACCGCCAACTGATCGATATAGGCTTCCTTGCCGCCAAAGCTGGTCGGCAGGGGCAGTGGCACCGGCCAGGCCCCGGCATAGATGCAGCCGCAGAACAGCGCGGCAAATTCGGGTCCGGTCTCGGCGATCAGCGCGATCCGGTCGCCCTTGCTGATCCCGTGGGCGAGCAAACGCCGGGCCATCGCAATCGAGTCTTCGCGCAATTCGCTGAACGGATAGACCCGCTTCAGCGTGCCGCGCGGATCGTGGAAATTGAGCCCGCGTTGGCCGGTCGCGGCATAGTCCAGCGCTTCGCCAAATGTGGCAAAGGTCGACAAACGGCGCGGCAGATCGTCGTGGTTGGGTGTCGGCACAAGGCTGACGGCGGCATTCTGCTCCAGCGTGGAAGCGTCTGTCATGCGCGAAAACCCGTTCATAATCATGGCGATGGGCCGATTTTCCGGCTTCACCGCGGTGTAGTGGTCAACTGCCCGGCTTAGGCCCAGCAATCACAGGCTTTCCCAATCGCGGCACAGTGTGGCACGATTATGGCCAATGAACCGTCGTGACCGCCCCAAACGCGTGCCCCAGCCGCCCAAACCGCTCGGTCCGGTGCGGCTGGAAGAGCTGGCGCTGGCCTATGTCGCGCGGTTTGCGACCAGTGCAGCCAAGCTGGAGGATTACTTGCGGCGCAAGCTGCGCGAGCGCGGCTGGGAGGGGGAGGGCGATCCGCCAATTGCCGCGATTGCCGCAAAATTTGTCGACAACGGTTTTATTGATGACGCCGCCTATGCCCGCGCCAAAAGCGGCAGCTTGCTGCGACGCGGTTATGGCCAGCGGCGGATCGGCCAAGCGCTCCACGCCGCCGGGATCGCCGAAGATGTGCGCGAGGATGTCCGCGCCGGGGAAAGCGCCCAGCGCCACGCCGCGCTGGCGATGGTGCGCAAGCGCCGGTTTGGCCCGTTTGGCCCGGGCGCAGCCGACCGCGCGATCCGCGAAAAGCAGATCGCCGCGCTGCTCCGCGCCGGACACCGGCTGGACAGCGCCCGCGAATTGGTCAATTCCCCAACCGAACAGGCCGCGCTCGATTGGGCGGGGCAAGAAGATGAGGACGAATGATGCGCCGGTATATGATCTCAGCACTGGCCGCCGCACTGGCCGCTTGCTCGCCCAACAGCGGAGAGGCCGGGGCGACATCGACCCAGGCTGCTCCAGCCGCGCACCCGGTTTCGGGGCTGCCAGTGGTTCCGCTGAAAGTGCTCCACAATGGCAAGACCTTCGCCTTTCGGGTCGAACTGGCGCGCAGCGCAGAGGAACAATCCAAAGGGTTGATGTTCCGCACCGAACTGGGCCCAGACGAGGGGATGATCTTTCCGTTCGATCCCCCGCGCGGCGCCAGTTTCTGGATGCGCAACACGGTGATCCCGCTCGATCTGATATTCGTCGGCACCGATGGCCGGATCAGCAACATCGCGGCGAACGCGGTCCCCTATGACGAAACCAATCTCAATTCGATCGGCCTGGCCAAAGCGGTGCTAGAATTGCGCGGCGGCCGCGCGGCTGAGCTGGGCATCGTGGCGGGGGACCGGGTTGAGTGGTGATTGGGGGCAACCCCGACAAGTCCGAAAAATCCAATTGTTAAAAGGTGTTTGCTTTCATCCATTCCGCAAGTCGTCATGATCAGCGGGTAAGTGATCGGGCATCAGAGGGAGCTGAATATGAAATTGCAAACCAAGCTAATGCTGGCTGCTGCCGCACTCACGCCCGCGTTTTCGGGCGCTGTGGCGGGACCACCGGCGCCAACGGTCAACCCCAGCACTGTCACCAGATTGCCGACCACCCCGCTCGATCCGCAGACCCGCCGTGCGCTGGTTCCTGCTCCGGCGACCGGGCCTTGTCTGGCCGAATTGAGCATGGACCGGGTGGAAATTACCCGCCGGTCCGATGGCAGCGCTTTCGATATCACGGTCACAGTCAGGAACAGCGGAACGGAAGCTGCTACTGGTGATTCAACGGCGTCGGGCGGCGTTTTGGGCGTTCGGCTTGATGTGACCAGCATTTATCGCCCGCGTACCGAAGTGATGTTCACCAAACAGGTCGCCAACATTGATGTGATTCAGGCAGGAACCAGTCGCTCCTATGGTTTTTCGCTGACTTCCAGAGAACTCTCGGGTGACGCCAGAGATATCACAGCCCGGATTGACCGAGGTCCAGACGGACCGCGCTGCGCCTACGATGCGCGCCGGAATAACGATGGCCTGGGGATTTCGGGAACAACGATGCGGGCCTGGTTCAGCGCGGGCCATACCAGCTACGTTCGCGTTGCGCCTTGGGCAATGTAGCAATTTGATAGCTTGCCCGGGGACACGGAATGCCGTGTCCCCGGGAAATTACGCCGGCCGCTACTTCGCCAGCAGGTTCTTGTCCCAGAACAGCAGTTCGACCCAGAACTGATAGTCGGCGTTTTCCTTTTTCGCAAAGCCGTGCCCTTCGTTCAGGCCGACCAGATGCCAGGCGCTGCGGCCCTTGGCCCGGACCGCGGCGACGGCTTGGTCGGCTTCGCTTTTGGGAACGCGCGGATCGTTGGCACCGGTGACGACCAGCAGCGGGATCGCCAGCTGGTCAATCTTAGTCAGCGGCGAGATTTCGAGCAGCTTGGCGCGCTGTTTGGGATCGCGTTCATCGCCATATTCCACCCGGCGCAGATCGCGGCGATAGCTCTGGGTGTTCTCAAGGAACGTGACGAAGTTGCTGATTGCGACGATGCAGTCCGCCGCCTTGAACCGCCCGCCATAGCGGATCGCAGTGGCATAGCACATATAGCCGCCATAGGACCCGCCCTGAACCGCGATCCGGTCCTTGTCGATCCCGGCATCGCCCTCCAGCCGGTCGAGGAATGCGCCGATATCCAGAACCGAATTTTCGCGCAGGAACGGCCCGTTATCAAGGCTGACGAAGCGTTTTCCGAACCCGGTTGAGCCGCGCACGTTGGGATAGAATACCGCCACGCCCAGCTCGTTCAGCAGATAGTTGGTCCGCCCGCGAAAGCCGGGGGTGGACTGGCCTTCGGGTCCGCCGTGGATATTGACGATCAAGGGCCGCTTGCCGGAGAATTTGGCCGGATCGGGCCGGTACAGGAACCCGCTGACCAGTTCGCCGTCAAAGCTTTTGACCTCGACAAATTCGGGCTCGACGTTGACCGAGGGATCGAGCCCGCCGGTTTCGCTGAAAGTCCAGCGGGTCACTGCCAGTGTGGTGGGATCGACCGAATAGGCATCGGCCGGAACCTTGGCGCTCGATACGGTCAGGCCGATGGCGCCCCACGGGGCGATATCGACCCCGCCGATGGTGCCTTTAGGCAGGCCAGTGACTTCGCGGACCGCACCGGTTTTGGGATCGAGCAGCTTGAGTTTGGAGGTGCCTGCTTCGTTGATCGTATAGGCGATGAAGCTGCCGTCATCGGCGATATCAAAGCCTTCGACGTCCCATTTGGGTTCGGGGCTACGGGCGGTGAATTTGCCGGTCTTGGGATCAAGCGTGCCGAGCCGCTGGAAATCGCTGCCCTCGTCGCTGGTCACCCACAGCGCGCCATCGGGCGCAAACCGGCCGCCGCCATAGGAAATCATCTTTTTGTGATCGCCAATCGGGGTCATCGCGCCGCTGGCCAGATCGAGCCAGAACAGGTTGGTCTTGGTCACTGAGACATAATTGCCGACTACCGCGTGGCTGTTATCGGGCGAAAACCCGGCAATGCCCCAGCCGCCGCCTTTCAGTTCCTTGACCATCCGGTCGGACTTGGGATCGCGCGGATCCATCATGTACAGATCGGTATCGGCGCCGTTGCGGCGGGTTGAGCTGTAGGCGATCCATTTGCCGTCCTTGGAAACCGCGTTCAGGCTGTTGCGGCTCTTGCCGTCGGTCAGCAGGGTCAGCTTGCCGTTCTTGAGGGTATAGAGCTGGAAGAATTCGTTCCCGCCCTTGTCCTTGATCACCACCATAGTTCCATCGCCGGGCAGATAGGTGCCGCGCAGCGGTTCGGGTTCAAAGCTGA
Source organism: Novosphingobium sp. (assembly GCA_031375125.1). Classification (GTDB taxonomy): domain Bacteria; phylum Pseudomonadota; class Alphaproteobacteria; order Sphingomonadales; family Sphingomonadaceae; genus Novosphingobium. The sequence goes on from JANMHL010000086.1 coordinate 6,207, forward strand.
TCTGGGTCCGGGCCATGCCAGGCCCTTTGACTGAATGCAGCTGGGCGACATTGGCAAACCGGGTTGAGATCAACATCGCTTTGGTCACCGGGTCCCAATCGACAAAGCCGGCGGTGCGAAACTCCATATAGGGCCGAGTTGCTTCAACCAGGTTCAGCGGGACCGCCGGGATCCCGTCGGCCTCCAGCGAGGCTGGTTTGGGCGCGGCTGGTGCCGGGGCAGCGGTATCTTGGGCGCGGAGTGCCGCAGTCGGCAGGGTCAAGGCGGTAAGGGCGAGCAGCAGATGACGCATCGTGGAAGTTCCCCATTTGAAAGTCGTTGTGACACGGACTGTGAAGCGAGAAGCGGGGAACCGCAACCAGCCAATCGACGAAAGGCGGACCCGGCTCCGCAAGCTGCGCCGCGATGCTTTCGCGATTAACCGGTTTTGCCAAACACGCTCGCTTAGCGGGTCTTAACCCTGGCGGCGCATGTTCGGATCAAATTAGCCAGAAAGACCAATATCATGCAATTCATCCGCAAACTTGCCCGGCGCAGCGATGGCGCCACCGCCATCGAATACGGCCTGATCGCCGCTTTGATAGCAGTCGCCGCGATCACCGCGCTGCAGGGCATGGGCAACCAGCTGCAAACGACGTTCAATTCCAGCTCGAGCGGAATGGCGGCCGGCAACGCCTGATCGGCTCGGGCGGGGCACTTGGCGGGGCTGATCGGCAAATGCCGGTCGGCCCCGCTGCGTTTGAAGCTGCCGCAATGCCCGACAAAACTGTTGCAGTTATGTCGACACGGCGATGCTGTTGGTCGATGGCCTGCTGAGGCAGCGTTGACAGCCAGCGCCCCTGCGGTAAGGGCGAAGTATCAGGCATCCAAAAAAGATGCTGATAAACGGACAACCTTCTCCCCAGGCGGTTGTACCACGTGGTTTGCAGGGAGTGATGCTATGAAATTGTCGACTGTATTGGGTGCGGGCGTATCGGCCGCTGCCCTGTTTTTGATTCCAGCGAATCCGGCCTTTGCCCAGGATGCCGCTGCCCCACAGGACGAAGCTCCGGCTGAAGACGGCGATATTGTCGTGATGGCTCAAGGCCGCTCACAGGCGCTGGCCGACGTGCCGGTCGCGATTTCAGCGGTCAATGCTGAAACGCTGCAGAACAGCGGCGCGAACGACATTCGTCAGCTCAACCAGCTGGCCCCGTCGCTGATCGTGTCATCGACCGGTTCGGAAGCCAACGGTTCGGCCCGAATTCGTGGAATCGGTACGGTCGGTGACAATCCCGGCCTCGAAAGCTCGGTTCCGGTGTTTATCGACGGTGTCTACCGTTCGCGTTCGGGCATCGGCCTGAATGAACTGGGCGAATTGGACCGGATCGAAGTGCAGCGCGGCCCGCAGGGTACGCTGGGCGGCCGCAACTCGTCAGCCGGCCTGATCTCGATCTATTCCAAGAAGCCTTCGTTCAATTTCGGCGCTACCGGCGAAGCCACTTACGGCAACTTTGATTTCATCCGGCTTGGTGCCTCGATCACCGGCCCGATCAGCGAAAAGGTCGCCGCCCGCATCGATGGCGTTTATGTTCGCCGGGACGGGTTCCTGACCGACAACACCAACAACATCGACGTCAACAACCGCAACCGCGTGTTCGTGCGCGGGCAGCTGCTGTTCGAACCGTCGGACGCAATCTCGATCCGTTTGATCGGCGATTACACCTGGCGGCAGGAACGCTGCTGCGGCGCGATCTATGTTGACGGCAGCGTCAACCCGTTCATCGGCAACCTCAACAATCCTTCGACC
>JANMHL010000119.1:0-7209 GCA_031375125.1 Novosphingobium sp.
ATCGCGAGCCTTGGCCTCGCCTCGGGCATGGTCGCCGCGCTGCTTCTCCACGTCGCCTAGAAAAGGCTTTACGCAAAGCGGGTTGCCAGCGCTGATATCCCCGTTACACGTTCGCATTCGTCTAGCGCTTGGCAGCGCCCGCTCGCCTTGCGCTCCACGGTCAACGGGGGAAATTGATTACCATGCAACTGGTACTTATCGCGATCGGCTGCGGCGTTGTTGCGCTGCTCTACGGCCTTCTCACCAGCCAGCAGGTGCTCCGCGCCTCGCCCGGCAACGCCCGCATGGTCGAAGTGGCCGGCGCCATCCAGGAGGGCGCTTCGGCCTACCTCCGCCGCCAGTACATGACCATCACCATCGTCGGCGTCGTCGTCGCGGCGATCGTCTTCTTCTTCCTCGGCGCTCTGTCGGCGGGCGGCTTCCTGCTCGGCGCGATCCTGTCGGGGGCGACCGGGTTCGTCGGCATGAACATCTCGGTCCGGGCCAATGTCCGCACCGCAGCTGCTGCGCAGACCGGCCTGCAACAGGGCCTGACGATGGCGTTTCGCGCCGGAGCGATCACCGGGCTGCTAGTAGCTGGCCTCGCCCTGCTGGCGATCGCGGGATACTTCTACTACCTCACCGAGATTGCCGGTTACACTGTTGGCGGCAAGGATCGCACGGTTGTCGACGGCCTTGTCGCACTCGCCTTCGGTGCCTCGCTGATTTCGATCTTTGCCCGTCTCGGCGGCGGGATCTTCACAAAGGCGGCTGACGTCGGTGCCGACCTTGTCGGCAAGGTCGAAGCTGGAATTCCCGAAGACGATCCACGCAACCCCGCAGTGATTGCCGACAACGTTGGCGACAACGTCGGTGACTGCGCCGGCATGGCGGCCGATCTGTTCGAAACCTATGTCGTCACCATCGGTGCGACCATGGTACTGACCGCGCTGCTGCTGAAGGGCGCAGACAACCTGATGGCTTTGATGAGCCTGCCGCTGCTGATTGGCGGCGTCTGCATCATCACTTCGATCATCGGCACCTACTTTGTGCGCCTCGGTGGCGGCAAGAACATCATGGGCGCCATGTATAAGGGCTTCCTGGTCACTGCAGTGCTGTCAGTCCCCGCTATCTGGTGGGCAATTTCCTATGCGCTGGGCGACATGGAAACTGCGATTGCCGGACAAGCCTACAACGGCCGCACGCTGTTCTATTGCGGGCTGCTGGGTCTGGTCATCACCGGGCTGATCATCTGGATCACCGAGTATTATACCGGCACCAACTACCGTCCGGTCCGTTCGATCGCCAAGGCTTCGGAAACTGGCCACGGCACCAACGTGATTCAGGGTCTGGCGATTTCGCTTGAAGCGACTGCTCTGCCGACCCTGGTCATTGTGACCGGGATCATCATCGCGCACCAGTTGGCGGGCCTGATGGGCATCGCCTATGCGGCAACCGCCATGCTGGCATTGGCCGGGATGGTCGTGGCGCTCGACGCTTACGGTCCGGTCACTGACAATGCTGGCGGGATCGCCGAAATGGCCGGTCTTGACGATGATGTCCGCGCCAAGACTGATGCGCTTGATGCAGTTGGCAACACCACCAAGGCTGTGACCAAGGGCTATGCAATCGGTTCAGCCGGCCTTGCCGCGCTGGTGCTGTTCGCGGCCTACACCAACGATCTGAAAGAGTTCTTCCCTGAACTGAAGGTCGATTTCAGCCTCGAAAACCCCTATGTCATCGTCGGGCTGCTGCTCGGCGCGCTGCTCCCGTACCTGTTTGGTGCGATGGGCATGACGGCTGTAGGCCGCGCGGCTGGCGAAGTGGTCAAGGACGTTCGTGACCAGTTCAAGAACAACCCCGGCATCATGACCTATGAAACCAAGCCTGACTATGCTCGCACAGTCGATCTGGTCACCAAGGCCGCAATCAAGGAAATGATCATCCCTTCGCTGTTGCCAGTGGCAGCACCGATTGTGGTCTACTTCGTGATCACCGCGGTTGCGGGCCAAGCCAACGGCTTTGCCGCACTCGGCGCGCTGTTGCTAGGCGTGATCGTTGGCGGGCTGTTCGTTGCGATCTCGATGACCTCGGGCGGGGGCGCATGGGACAATGCCAAGAAGTACATCGAAGACGGCAACCACGGCGGCAAGGGCTCTGAAGCCCACAAGGCTGCGGTGACCGGCGATACCGTGGGCGATCCGTACAAGGACACCGCAGGTCCGGCCGTCAACCCGATGATTAAGATCACCAACATCGTGGCACTGTTGCTGCTCGCCGCACTGGCAGCGGGCCACTAAGCAACGGTCTGCCGCAGGGCACCTTCCCGAAGGTGAAACAAAACCCCCGTCCGGAGCGATCCGGGCGGGGTTTTCGTTGACGCTGTGGGGACTTGCGGTATCCTGCCAAGTATTACGCGGTTGGCTGGGGACCAATGCCAAACCGTGGTCATCTATCGGAGCGTAAATCCATGACTTTCGGCAAATTCACCTTTTCAGGCATCAGCGCGCTGGCGCTTGGCGCGGCCACTTGCGGTGCGATTGCACTGGGCCTGACGACCAGCGCCGAAGCGCAATCGCCGGCGGCTACCCAGATCACCGGGCAGATCCCGGTCGCCGAATTCGTCAAAAAGCCCAATATGCGCTCCCCCCGGATATCGCCCGATGGACGGCGGCTTGCCTATCTTGCCGCGTCAAATGGCAAGGAAGTATTGGTCGTGCTTGATCTGAGCGACCTGACCAAGCCAGCCAAGCCGATTCTCGCCGCTGAAGAGGCGCGCGAATCCGGGGATCGTTCGCTCAACGGGTTCCGCTGGGTCGGCAATGACAATCTGGTAATGACGGTCATTTCTCGCGAAGATCTGGGCAGCGGACTGGGCGATTTTCGCAGGCTGGTTAGCTATAACGTGCCCACCGGCAAGCTGATCCAGCAGGCCTGGCGCGGCGCCGGATCGGATGCGGCCACCATTTTGCATATCGATCACGACAAGGGTCAATATCTGCTGCAGCGCAACGCTGTCACCGACACGACTGAACGCTGGGGCTATCCCGAGGTCGTCCGGGTCGATGCAGTCACTGGTGATTTCACCATGGTTCAACGGACCAACCCGATTGTGCGCAGCTGGGCTGCCGACAGCGACGGCGTGGTCCGGCTGGGCTTTGACCGCAACGGTGATAACGGCAAATTCCGGATGCTCTACCGCTCGAACGCGAAAGAGGCCTTCCGCACTGTCTTCCTCGAAGCAGACAAGACTTTCACCGCTGGCCCCCCGATCCCAGAAATGTTCATTCCCGGCACCGACATGGCCTATACGGTCTCGCGCCACGAAGGCTTTTCCAAAGTCTACAAGCTCGACATGAACACGATGAAGCTGTCCGATCCGGTGTTTGAAACCCCCGGGTTCGATGTTCAGGGCGTCATCGCCGATTGGGATGGCAAACGCCTGGTCGGTTACGAAACCTTCGACGGGGAGATGGGCGAACAGTTGATCGATCCCTTCCGGGTCGAACTCAAAGCAATGCTCGACGACGTGTTCGGCAAAAATGAAGCGCAGATGGTCAGCTCTGACCGCGAATACCGCAAGATCGTGATCTTTGTCGGCGGGAAATCGAACGGCGGCGGGTTTTACCTGTATGATACGAAGGCCGGGTCGATCCAATTGCTCAATTGGACCCGGAGCAAAATCGCCAATGCCCCGCTGAACCCGGTCAAGGCCGAATGGTTCACCGCCAGCGACGGCACCAAGATGCAAGCCATCGTCACGTACCCGCGCCACCGCAAGGGCAAGAACCTGCCCGTGGTAGTGATGCCGCACGGCGGCCCGTTCGGGGCGCTTTCGGCGACCAATCAGCTGGAACCGTGGAACCAGCCGCTGGCCGAGGCCGGCTATGTCGTGATCCAGCCCAATTATCGTGGTTCGGGCGGCTATGGCCGGGCATTTGAAAAATCGGGCCGCGAACCGGGCGGTTATGGCAAGCGGATGCAGGACGATCTGACCGACGTGCTCAACCACTATGCCAAGTTGGGGATCGTAGATCCCAAGCGCGCCTGCATCATGGGCTGGTCCTATGGCGGTTACGCCGCCGCCCGCGGTGCTCAGCGCGATGCGGCACTCTGGAAATGCGCGGTCGCCGGTGCCGGGGTCTATGATATGCCCAAGATGAACCGCTGGGATGCTGCCAACCTGGGCAAGTTCAGCAGCGGATTTCAGGCCACATCTGAGGATCCAGAAGGCATTTCGTCGGCTCGCAACACCGATGGAAAATGGGCCCCGATCCTGATCGTGACCGGCAAGCGCGACGCGCGAATTCCGATGGAACAGGCCGAAACGCTGGTCGCCAACCTCAAACGGTCGGGCAAAGTCGAAGGGACGGATTTCAAATACATCGTCCAGCCGCAAGGCACACACAACCTGCCCTATGACGATGTCCATATCCAATGGATCGAAGAAGCGCTTGGCTGGTTGACCCGGTTCAACCCGGCCTATGTTGGCTCGGACAGTGATAAGGCCCCAGCGCTGGCTACCTTCAAATAGGGGGCATTTCAAATAGTGACCAGCGTTAGCCATTCTTTGGCACTTCGCAGCTAAACCCCCTGCTGACGGCGATTTTCGCCGATCATGCGGGGGGTTTTTGCGTGGCTACTGCAGCCGAACCGGCAGCGCTGCCAGAAACCGCGTGGGGCACTGCTCCGGGCGGCGCGGCGCTTGTCGGCACGGCCCGGGCGGTCAGTTGGACCGTGATGGACGCACCCGAAGCGCACCACGCCTGGCAAGCCCTGGCGCAATGCGCGGCTGAGCCCAACCCGTTTCATGAAAGCTGGTACTTGCTCCCCGCCTTGCGGGCACTCGATCCCCAAGGGCGCGTCAAGCTGCTCCGGATCGAGATTGACGGTGAACTGGCCGGGCTGGTGCCGCTGCGGGCTGAGCGCAAATATTACCGCTGGCCGATCCCCCAACTGGGCAATTGGGTACACGGCAACTGCTTCCTTGGTGCCCCGCTGGTGGCCGCAGGACTGGAGCGGCATTTCTGGACGGCCTTGCTGAACTGGGCCGACCAGAACGCCGCTACAGCCTTGTTCCTGCACCTCGGCGTGATGCCGCTCGATGGCCCGCTTTACCGGGCGCTGCAGTTGGTACTGGCCGACCAGGGCCGCCTCGCCGGATTGGTCCACCGCGAAGAACGCGCGATGTTGTGTTCCAGCCAGGGTCCGCAGGACTATTTCGCAGAAAGCCTGTCAGGCAAAAAGCGCAAGGAACTGCGGCGCCAATTTGCCCGGCTGTCCGAACTGGGCGAGGTGAAGTTCGAGCGCCGCCGCGATGATCACCGGTTGGCGCGCTGGGCCGATGACTTTCTCGAACTGGAACATTCCGGTTGGAAAGGGACGGCCGGTTCGGCGCTCGCCTCGCATCACGCCACTGCGCGCCTGTTCAAAGAGGCGCTGTCAGGCGCGGCAACGCAGGGCAAGCTTGAGCGGCTGACGTTGACGCTGAATGACGAGCCGATCGCGATGCTGGTCAATTTTCTGACTGCGCCTGGCGCCTATTCATACAAGACCGCGTTTGACGAGCGCTATGCCCGCTATTCCCCCGGCGTGCTGGTCCAGCGCGAAAACCTTGATCTGCTGGACCACGGCGAAGTGCGCTGGTGCGATAGCTGCGCCAGCGCCGATCACCCGATGATCGACCACATCTGGCGTGAACGCCGCGCGGTCGGGCGGATTTCGATCGCCATCGGCGGAAAGCTGCGCCGGGCGGTCTTTGCCAGGTTACTGCGGGCCGAACTGGGCCGCAATCCAGCGGGCATCTAGCCCCTCCCCATTGACGCGTCCTTATTCGCAACGCAAAGGCGGAGCGATGGAAGCCGAACGCACCCCAGAACAGCTCGTGGCCGGGCTTTTGAAACTGCTCGCGGTCAAGCCTGAGGGCGAAGACAGCTTTGCCGGGCGGCGCAAGCGCGGCGGTGTGGGCCGGGTGTTCGGCGGCGAGGTGATTGCCCAGGCCCTCAATGCTGCTGAAGCAACCGTCGCGGATGATCGCGGCGCCCACTCGCTCCACGCCTATTTCCTGCGCGGCGGCAGCGAAGATCATCCCAGCGACTATCAGGTCTCGCGCGATTTCGATGGTGGATCGTTCTCCAACCGCCGGGTCGTGGCCAGCCAGCAAGGTCGCCCGATCCTGAACCTGACCGCCAGTTTTCAGCGGCACGAAGAAGGGCTGCACCACATCGAAGCCAAAATGCCCGATGTCGCGCCGCCCGAAGAGCTCGAGTCCGAAGTCGACGTGCGCCGCCGCTTTGCCGAAACAGCGCGGCCCGAAGCCCGCCACCACTTCCTGGCCCCGCGCCCGATCGAAATGCGCGCGGTCGAAGGACGGCATTGGACCAACCCCAAACCAGCGCCGCCACGCGCCAATTCATGGTTCAAGGCCGTCGCCGCATTGCCCGATGATCCGCGCGTTCACCGCGCCATTCTGGCCTATGCCAGCGACATGTCGCTGCTCGGCACCTGCGCCCTGCCGCACGGCCTTAGTTGGGCTCGCGGCGAAGTGATCAGCGCCAGTCTCGATCACGCGGTCTGGTTTCACGAGCCGTTCCGCGCCGACGAATGGCTGCTCTACTCCACCGACAGCCCGTGGAGCGGCGGCGGCCGAGGCTTTAACCGGGGCCAGATCTTCACCCGCGACGGGCGCTTGGTCGCCAGCGTGGCGCAAGAAGGCATGATCCGTAAGGTTGTGCCAAAGGGCTGAGCCGGCCCCAACTGCCGCGCGCAAAGGTAACAAAGCTCCCCACAAGCCAGCACATGGCTGTTACCTTAGGTCACCCTGTGTCAGGTTCCGCCGCAACGGGTTGGCGACCAGCCGCCGGTCCGGCCCATGCCCCACCTCGACCGCGCCGCCGGTCCGCAACTGGATCGTGGTGACCCCGTTCAGCGCCCGCTCCATCAACCAGTCAAACGCCCGCGCCTGCCCTTCTGACAGGGCGATATCCCAAGCCAAGGCAAAACTCTCCGCCCCGGCCCGCCCGCGCAGGCCATAGGCCGCCTTACGCGACATCCCCACCATCCGCGCAGCTGAGGATACCGAGCCGGTGACGCTGAGCGCGCGCAGGAAAGCCGTCTGGCGCGTCACCGTCCAGCCATCATGGCGGGTGCGGGCCAGCGGCACGGGGGTGAAGGAGGGCGCGGCGATATCCGCAGCGCGCGGTGGGGGGTCGAGCGGGTGCATGAGGGGAG
>JANMHL010000147.1:0-4520 GCA_031375125.1 Novosphingobium sp.
ACTTTCGCGCGGTACATCGCGCCGGGCGCGGTCAGGCCAGCACGCTGAGGCACGTCGAGCGCGGTAATAACTGCTGGGCCGAGCGCAAAGCCTTCGCCCAAACGGTCCGGTTCGCTGGCGATGATCCCGCCGACGGTAAGGTTGAGCGTGCCGATGGCGATGGTTCCGCCCGGCGCGATGCCCAGCCGGTCCGCAGCGCCTTGGCCGATCCAGGCTTGGCCAGTGGGCGGCGCGCCAACGCTGCGTCCGTCAGCCAGCGTAAGCCGCCCGACCAGCGGCCACTTCGGGTCAACCGCCTTCAGTTCAATCGGTGCGTTCAGATCCCCGGCGCGGCCCATTGCCTGCATCCGGTAGCCGGTCGAGACGGTACCGAGTCTCGCAAATGCGTCCATTTCCGACGCAGTCGGCGCGCGTTGCCACACTGCAACTTCCAGATCGCCGCCCAGAATGGTCCGGCCTCGGCTGGTCAGCTCGTTGCTGATAGCCCCGGTCAGCGTACCGATTGCAGCCAAGGCCCCGACGCCCAGAAACAGGCAGACCAGCAGCAGCCGCAGCCCTTTGAAGCGGGCCGAAAGATCGCGCCGGGCGATGGTCCAGGCGGTGGCCCAGGATATCATGCGGCGGCGCTATCGCTCGCGATACGGCCATCGGCCAACGTCACGACCCGTTCGCAGCGGGCCGCCAATTCGGCGTCGTGGGTGATGATGATCAGCGTTGATCCGGCTTCGGCTCGGCGCGCGAACAGCAGGTCGACGATCCCAGCGCCGGTCGCGGCGTCAAGGTTGCCGGTCGGCTCGTCGCCAAACACCAGCGGCGGGCGCGCGGCCAGCGCGCGGGCGATGGCGACACGCTGTTGCTCTCCGCCCGAAAGCTGCGCCGGATAGTGCCCCAGCCGGTGGCCGAGGCCGACTGCGGTCAGTTCAGCTGCCGCAGCCGCGCGGGCATCACTGATCCCGGCCAGTTCCAGCGGGGTCATCACATTTTCCAGCGCGGTCATCGTCGGCAGCAGATGGAAGGCTTGCAGCACAACCCCGATCCGTCCGCGCCGCGCCGCCGCCAGCGCATCTTCGTTCATCGCGGCAAAATCGGCTCCGGCGACAATCAGGCTGCCGCCGCTGGCGCGTTCCAGCCCGGTCAGCACCGCCATCAGGCTGCTCTTGCCCGATCCTGATGGGCCGAGCAGCGCCAGCGTCTGGCCTTGCGGCACAGTCAGGTCGATCCCGCGCAGCACGTCTACCGCGCTATCGCCTTGGCCGAGGGTGAGGGTCAGGTTCTTGGCGTCAATCGCCGGAAGGGGGCTTGTCACGACGCGGGGATGCCATAGCTAGAGGAGAACACAAGGAAACGTTGCACTATGAAATGGAAACTCGTGGCCGCAGTTGCAACCCTGACCCTTGGGTCATGCGGCGAAGCGCCGGCGCCGGTGCCGACGGAGAGCGCCGAACCGGCGATGCCCGATCTGCCGGTTGTGGGCGCCGAAGTGTCCATCCTGGCGTTGGGAGACAGCCTGTTCGCTGGCTATGGAGTTGAACCGGGGCAAAGCTACCCGGCCCGGTTGGAAGCAGCGCTGCGGGCGCGCGGAATCAACGCAAAGATCGCCAACGCTGGGGTTTCCGGCGATACCACGGCCGGTGCTTTGCAACGGCTGGACTTTGTGCTGAACGGCCAGAAGGCGCCGCCGGGGCTGGTGATCATCAGTCTGGGCGGGAACGATATGCTGCGCGGATTGCCGCCAGCGCAAACCCGCAGCAATCTCGACCAACTGCTGACCCGGCTCGGTGAGCGTAAGATCCCGGTGGTGATTATGGGAATGCTGGCCGCACCGAACTGGGGCGCGGACCATGCCAAGGCGTTCAATGCGATCTATCCCGAACTGGCGAAGAAACATGGGGCCAAATTGGTGCCGTTCTTCCTTGAGGCGGTAATCGGCAAGCCGCAACTGATCCAAGGCGACCGAATTCACCCGACGGCTGGCGGGATTGATGAAATGGTCGGGGCGACGGTGGAGGTTGTGGCGGGGGCGGTGCCCAAGGCAGCGCGCTAGAGTCGCTCCGCCAGCCCTTCGTTAACCCGCCACACTGCCGCTTCGCCGGTTATCGCCTCAAACGGGGCCAGCTCAGTGCCGGTCAGCCAGACTTGCGCGGTGCCAGCCCGCAGTCGCTCAAACAGCGCGCCGCGCCGGACCGGATCGAGGTGCGCGGCGACTTCATCGAGCAGCAGCACGCCGGGGCGATCAGGACTCAGCAGTCCGGCATGGGCCAGCGTGATCGCGATCAGCATCGCCTTTTGCTCACCGGTTGAACAATCAGCCGCGGGTTGATCCTTGCCCGCCATGGTCACCAGCAATTCGTCGCGGTGCGGGCCCACCAGCGTGCGCTGCGCCGCCCGGTCGCGGCGGCGGCTGGCGGACAAGGCTTCGGTCAGTTCGTTCGCCTCAACCGGCCCGCCGGGGTGATAGGCCAAGGTTGGCCGCGCAAATGGTGCCTCGGGCAGGGCGGCCAGCGCTTCGGCCAGCCGTTCGATCAGCCGGATCCGCGATTGCGCGACCGCTGCGCCAGCCTCGGCCAATTGGCCTTCGATCGCGTCGAGCCACTGCGGATCGGGCTCAGCCGGTTCGGCCAGCAAGCGGTTACGTTCACGCAGCGCGGTTTCCAGCTTGGCAGCGTTGCGGGCGTGGCCGGGTTCCAGCGCCAGCACGAGCCGGTCCAGATAGCGCCGCCGCGCCCCTGCGCCTTCGGCAAACAACCGGTCCATCGCCGGGGTCAGCCAGCCCAGCGCCAGCCATTCACCCAGCCGCACCGCCGGAGCCTCAGCGCCGTTAACCTGCACGATCCGGCGGCTCGCGCGCTCTGGACGCACCCCGGTGCCGAGCGTGACTGCGCCGGTCAGTTCGGCGCTGACGGCAAAGCTGCCATCGCCGTGCTTGTCAGGAATATCTGTCAGTGCCGCGCGGCGCAGGCCGCGCCCGGGGGCCAGCAGCGAAAGCGCCTCCAGCACGTTGGTTTTGCCCGCGCCGTTTTCGCCGACCAGCAGGTTGAACCGCGCCGTGCCATCGAGCCGGGTGGCGCGATGGTTGCGGAAATGCGTGAGTGTGACGCGGTCGAGACCCATGCAGGCGCGATAGAGCGGGCAGGGGCCACCTGTCACGCCAAAGTGTGATCCTGAAAGTTGGGAAATTACACCAACTGTTGAATATTCACCTGCGCGAAAGTTTTCGTTCATCGCGGCGAAAGCCTGAATTTCCCGGTTTTTCTGGAATTGGCACGGCTCCTGCAAACATTCCTGCATCTGCGGCACGGGCCGCGGAACAGATCAAACGAAGGAACGACCATGACCAACCAATCTACCCTCAGCAGCAAGCTCGCCGCGGCGACGTCGGCTTTCATCCTTTCGCTGGTACTGATCAGCGGCACGGTTTCGATGCCAACGACTGCCCAGGCCCACACCATCTATGTCAGCGAAATCGCATGACCCGGATCAAACACATGGACACTGACATGACCACTTCGCGCAACTTCCGCCTCGACAAGGCAAACGGCAAATTCATGGGCGTCTGCAGCGGCATCGCCAATTATTTCGGCTGGGATACTAACTTGGTCCGGATCGGTTTTGCCCTCGGCGCGATCTTTGGGTTCGGTTCGCTGGTCCTGATCTACTTGGCAATCGGCCTCATCGCCGATTGAGACAATCACGGTGAGGCCCCGGCAGCGACCGGGGCCTAAACCGATGCCGTCTTGGCAAAGGGTGAGAAATCGGTGCCGGTGTCATAGACATCAACCCCCTCGCGGGCTTTGAACCAGCCGACCACCGCATAAGTCACCGGGGTAAGCAACGCCTCCCACAAAACCTTCAGAAACCAGTTGGTAATCATCACCTTGATGACTGTCTCTGTTTCCCAAACGCCCAGAAACGCGACCGGATAAAAGATTGCGCTATCGACTGCTTGGCCGAAGAATGTTGAGCCAATCGTTCGCGACCACAATTTTCGCCCGCCAGTCCAGATTTTCATGCTTGCCAGCACGAAACTGTTGACGAATTCCCCGGCCCAGAACGCCAGCACCGATGCCGCGACGATCCGCCAGGTCGATCCAAACACGCTGCCATAAGTTGATTGGCACACTTCGGCTGAACCGATCTGGGTGGTCAGCGCGGCAAAGCGCGGGTCCGCGCTTTGCCCGCAGCCCCAGCCAGCGGCGGAGGGCATTCCGACCACGATAAAGCTCATGAAAGCCATGAAAATCAGCGCGGAAAAGCCCATCCAGACACAGCGGCGCGCATTGGCATAGCCATAGACCTCGGTCAGCACGTCGCCGATCACATAGGACAGCGGGAAAAACAGGATCCCGGCGCCAAAAATCATCAGGCCGTCGGGTCCGATCCCCAGCCAGCTCCACGGCAGCCACGCGGTCGCCCCGGTCAGCCACGTCAGGTCGACGACTGACAGCTTGGCCGCCCCGATCAGGTTCGACAGCAGCAGGATCGCGACGAAAGCCGCCATGACATAGTCATAGTAGCGGAAA
>JANMHL010000160.1:0-2077 GCA_031375125.1 Novosphingobium sp.
GCAGCACCGGCAGCGACGCTAGGTCGGTCAGGTCAGCCGTGGCGCGGATCAGCGAAGACAGCGGCGCACCGGGCAGGAACAGGCTGTTGGTCTGGTGCGCGTTGATTTCCGCCACCAGCTCGGCCTCGCGCGCCCACAACAGCACGGCGCTGCCATCGCTGGCCATCGCCTGAGCCAGGGCGGTGCCCCACGCGCCTGCGCCGATCACGCCAATGGTCCGGCTCATGCCTTCACCCCTGCGCCGCGCGCCGGGGCGGCATCGGGATCGAGCGGCCAGCGCGGGCGGGCGACGAAATCGAGCGGATCAGCCAGAAACTCTTTGCGCCCCAGCCGCTCGATCCCGGCCCAGGCGATCATCGCCGCATTATCAGTGCACAGCGCCAGCGGCGGGGCGACAAAGGCCAGCCCGAATTCGCCCGCCAACCCTTCCAGCGCCGCCCGCACCGCCTGATTGGCCGCGACCCCGCCCGCGACGACCAGCGCGCTGGGCCGGTCGATCAGCGCCAGCGCCTTGCGGGTCCGGTCGATGATGCAGTCCACTGCGGCAAGCTGGAACGAAGCGGCGATATCGGCGCTTTGATACAGACCACTGTCCCGCGCCCGCAGCACTGCGCTTTTGAGGCCCGCGAACGAAAAGTGCGGCTCCGCAGTGCCCAGCAGCGGGCGCGGCAGCGGGACTTTGCGGGCATCACCGGTCGCTGCCAACCGCTCTACCGCTGGCCCGCCGGGATAGCCCAGCCCGAGGATTTTGGCGGTCTTGTCAAACGCTTCGCCCAGCGCATCGTCGATTGTCGTGCCGAGGCGGCGGTATTGCCCAACACCGCTGACCAGCAGGATCTGGCAATGCCCGCCCGATACCAGCAGCAACAAATAGGGAAATTTCAGCGCCGGATCGGCCAGTCGCGGCGACAGCGCGTGGCCTTCGAGATGGTTGATCGCGATCAGCGGTTTATCGCTGGCCATGGCGAGCGCCTTGGCACTGACCAGCCCGACCATCACCCCGCCAATCAGCCCCGGCCCGGCGGTGGCAGCAATCGCGTCGAGATCGGACAGCACCAGTCCCGCATCGGCCAAAGTCGCGGAAATCAGGGGGGTTAGCCGCTCTGCATGGGCGCGCGCGGCAATTTCCGGAACGACCCCGCCATAGGGGCGATGTTCATCGTCCTGCGAGGCGATCCGCTGCGCAAGAATGCGGCGATCACTGTCCACCAGTGCGGCCGCTGTTTCGTCGCAAGACGATTCAATTCCGAGGACAATCCCCATGCCCACTTTCCCTTAGTGACATTGCGCAATAGGACAAGGCGCCATGCCCGACCGTCCCCCATTGAAACCCAACCTGCTGCGACCCAACCTGCTTAGATTGGGCACCCGTGCCTCACCCTTGGCGATGGCTCAGGCCCACGAAGCGCGCGACCGGCTGTGTGCCGCCCATCCTGAATGGGAGGTGGAGATCGTGCCGGTCACCGCCAGCGGCGATAAAGTGCTCGACCGCCCGCTGGCTGATATCGGCGGCAAGGCGCTGTGGACCAAGGAACTCGATGCCTGGTTGCTGAGCGGCGAGATCGATTTTGCCGTCCACTCGCTGAAAGACGTCGAAACGATCCGTCCCGCCGGGATTTTTATCGCCGCGATCCTGCCACGCGAGGACGTGCGCGATGTTTTGGTGGGTGCGGCATCGCTGGCCGATTTGCCGCCCGGCGCGCGGATCGGGACCAGCGCCCCGCGCCGCGCCGCGCAGGCACTGCATCTGCGACCCGATTGCCGGGTGGTCGGCATTCGCGGCAACGTTCAGACCCGGCTGGCCAAATTGCAAGCTGGCGAGGCCGATGCCACGCTATTGGCGATGGCCGGGCTCAACCGACTGGGGATGGCGCATTTTGGCACGCCGCTCGATCCCGAGGACTGGCTCCCTGCGCCCGGCCAAGGTGCGATTGCGGTTGAGGCGCGCAGCAGCGATGCGGCCACGCGCAGCCTGCTCAGCGCCATCGACCACGGCCCTAGCCGCACTGCCGTGCTGGCCGAACGGGCGCTGCTGGCGGCGCTGGGCGGCAATTGCCACAGCCCGATTGCCGTGCTG
>JANMHL010000177.1:0-3303 GCA_031375125.1 Novosphingobium sp.
TGCGGCGGATGTTGTCTTCCTTGATCGGCAGAACGCCACTTTCGGACGCCATCACGACGATATCGTCGTCAGTCACCAGGAACCGCGCAGGCCGAAGCCCATTGCGGTCCAGCGTCGCGCCGATCTGGCGGCCATCGGTAAAAGCTACGGCGGCGGGGCCGTCCCACGGCTCCATCAGCGCAGCATGGTATTCGTAAAACGCGCGCTGCTTGGCATCCATCAGCGGATTGCCGGCCCAAGCCTCAGGGATCAGCATCATCACCGCATGGGCCAGGGAGTAGCCCCCCGCCAGCAGCAGTTCGAGCGCATTGTCGAGGCAGGCGGTGTCCGATTGGCCGTGCGGGATGATCGGCCACATCTTGTCCAGATCCGGCCCGAGCAGTTCGGATTCCATCGTGCGGCGGCGCGCGTTCATCCAGTTGACGTTGCCGCGCACTGTGTTGATTTCGCCGTTGTGGGCGATCAACCGGTACGGGTGGGCCAGCTTCCAGCTGGGGAAGGTGTTGGTCGAAAACCGTTGATGGACGAGCCCCAGCGCCGAGACGCAATCGGGATCGGTCAGGTCGCGATAGAAACTGCCCACTTGGGTGGCCAGCAGCAGGCCCTTGTAGACCACGGTGCGGCTGGAAAAGCTCGGCATATAGAGCTCGGTCAGGCCGGGCAGGCTGTGCTTTTCGGCCAGTGCTGCCAGCGGGTTTTGGGTCTGCTTGCGGATCGCAAGCAGCTTGCGTTCAAACGCGTCCTGATCGGCGCAGCTTTCGCCGCGGCCGACAAAGCACTGCCGGATTACCGGCATTTCGGCCAGTACGGCCTTGCCCAGACCATCGGGGTTGATCGGCACATCGCGCCAGCCAATCAGCCGTTGGCCTTCCTTGGCGATGAATTTTTCGAACATCCCAACGATGAAATCGCGCGCGCTTTCGTCCTGCGGCAGAAAACACATCGCCACGCCGTAATCACCCGGCTGGGGCAGCTTCAGCCCCTCGGTATCGGCCCATTTGCGGTAGAGGCTATCTGGCACCTGAATCAGGATGCCCGCGCCGTCGCCCAGCAACGGGTCAGCACCCACCGCGCCGCGATGGTCGATGTTTTTCAGAATTTCCAGGGCCTGGCTAATGATCGCGTGGCTTTTCGCGCCCTTGATGTGGGCGACAAAGCCCACCCCGCAAGCGTCATGTTCATTGCGCGGATCGTAAAGCCCCTGCGGCGCCGGAAAACCCATCGATACCCTTCCTGTGACCAGACCAGATCCGCCGATTCGCCCGGGGGCACCGTGCAAATGACCGAATTCCGGCAACTAAGCGCAAGCTTCCCTGCCACGAAAAGCAGCGAAAATTGCGTGAAGCTTTCCCATGGCGACAGGAAGCTGTTTTTGCAACTGCGAAAAGGGCCAGTCTGCCAAGGCAGACCGGCCCCATAGGTTTGTAGGGTAATGGTGCGCGAAGCTTACGCCGCGCCGCTCATCCGTTGCAGGTTGGCAAGCGCCGAGCGTAGCGCGCGCTGGGCTTCTTCGCTGTCAACCTCTGACAGCGCCTGATTGGCGGCAATCGGCTGGCCTTGTCCGGCACTGGCCGGGGCATCAAAGCGGCGAAACGATCCGGCGTCTTCACTGCTGACCGGGACGATTGGCCGGGTCATCTGGCCCGGGAAAATCACAACCGGCTCGGTTGCGGCGTGCTCGGCTTCGGGCTCTTCGATCCGGACATAGCCGGTCCGGATCGGCGCGGCCGGGGCGACGCCCAGCAGTGAGCCATAGATCTCTTCGGCCACACCCTCGTTGGCGATCTCGGCTTCGTCAGCCGGAGCGGCCAAAGGCGTCGGTGTAAGTGGAGCAGCCGCTTCGGGCCGGGCAGGCGCCGCAGCCAGAACGGGCGGCAGCGCGATCAACCGCGGCGGCAGCAAGCTGGCGAGCGAAGCTTCGTCTTCCTCAAACCCGCCCAGATCGAACGGGCGCATCGCGGACGGAACCGGCTGCGGATCGGATTCAGCTGTGACCGGTTCCGCGATTGCTGTGACCGAGGTCACTGCAGCAAACGGCGCGGCAAAGCGCGCCAGCGGCTCGGCCCCAAGCGGCGGGGTATAGGGCTGGGGAACCGCCAGCATTGCGGGCTCCGGCTCAGCGGTCTGCGGCGAAGCGATTTCCGATTCAACCAGCACGGCAACCGCTGTTTCAAACGGGGCCGGGGCCGGGGCCGGGCTCGACTCAGGTGCGGGCTCAGCCTGCAATTCTGCCGTCTGCCCGCTTCGCGCCGCGCGGCGGCGAGCCATCGATTCGGCAAGGCGTGCGGCAAGGTCGTCCATCCCCAGACCGGCCTCGATCTGGGTCGCCGCTTCGCGCGGTGGGAACAGCGGACTGGGCGCTTCGCTGGCAAACACCGAAGCCGTCAGCCCGGCGGCTTTGACGAATTCGGGATCGACATGATCGCCGATGACCGGCTGGCCAAAGATCTGCCGAGGGCTGTCTTGCGGTGCGGGCTGGGAAGGCATGCCGAACACCTGGCGGCCATCAGCAGCCGCAGCGGCCGCTTCCTGCGCGATGTCATGATGGTGCGCGGTAAACGCTTCGCTGGCGATTACAGGCGCCGCGGCGGGACTATCGAACGATTGGAACACCTGACGCGGTGCCTGCGGTTCGGCCCCCGGCGCGGACTGCACCGGCGCGGCATTGTTCCAGTCAAGCTCGACTGGCTTGGCCTGAGCGGGCGCATAGTCGCTCAGCTCCAGCGGCGCCTCACTGACTTCCGGGCTGATCCGGACTTCACCAATATCGAGAATTTGCGGAACGCCGCCCGGCAGCGGGGCCAAGTCATGGGGTACGAAATCGACCTCCTCATGCGCAATCGCCAAAGAACGGCGGCGTGGGGCCAGGCCGCCTGTGCCAAAACCGCCATCGGAACTGGCCAGATCGGGGCGTAGGTCTTCGCTGACCGAAAGCGGGGCCCGCGTGGTGGCATCGGCAAAGTGACGCCCGCCGTGCAATTTGTCGCTATCTTCGACCACCGAACCCGCGCCGCGCTTGCGTTCGCGCTGTTCCGGCTTTGGACGGGCCAGACGGCGGGCCAGCGCGATGCCGATCCCGGCACCGATCGCGGCGAGAATCAATGCGACGAGAATCCGCGCAGTAATCCCCAGCGGCGGGGCGGCAGCGGGAACGATCAGGTCGATCCGGCTTTTGATGACCAGCGATTCGAGCAGCGACGGGCGAACCGCCAGGCTGCCGAGCCCAAACAGCGCGCCGAACCACAGTGCCACGACAGCCGGAAACAGCTGGTGCGTGGTGATCGGCTTGGCTGGGGCCGGTTT
>JANMHL010000181.1:0-7206 GCA_031375125.1 Novosphingobium sp.
CGCCAGCTCCGCGCCGCGGTCGCGCGCCGCACGTAGGGTTGCCTCGATCAACCCGGTCAGCGCCTGATCCGCGTCCAGCACCGCCAACCCAGCCGCCGTGGTGCCGCCTGCACTGGTCACCCGCCGCGCCAACTCTGCCGGGCTATCGGGCGAAGCTGCCGCGAGCTGCGCTGCGCCTTCGACCATCGTCCGGGCCAGCCGCTCGGCCTGAACTGGATCCAGCCCCAGCGCCGCGCCGCTATCAGCCAGCGCCGCGATGAACCGGTAAACGAACGCCGGGCCGGAACCCGCCAGCGCGGTCACTGCATCAAGCTGACTCTCGCTCGCCAGCCATTCGGCGGTGCCGAGCGGTGCGAGCAGAGCCTCGGTCGCTGCCCGGCCCGCATCGTCCAATCCGCGCGCAAACAGCCCCAGCGGCGACTTGCCAATCGCGGCAGCAAGGTTGGGCATAACGCGGACCAGCGCTTTGGCCGCCGGGAACCGTTCGGCAAGCGTCGCAATTTCCGCCCCGGCGAGGATCGACAGCACAATCGCACCGCGTGTTGCCGGTTCCAGCGCCGGAGCAACCTCTCCCAGCGCCTGCGGCTTGATCCCCAGCAACACCACATCGAAAGCGCCAGACGGCACTTCGCGCAGCAACCGCACGCCAGCGGGCGCCTCGGCCAACACCGGATCGACCACAGTGAACCGTGCCGGATCAAGCCCGCCCGCCAACCACCCAGCCAGCATCGCCCCGCCCATATTGCCGCAGCCCACGATCAGAATTGTGTTCATTCCGCCATCCCAACCTGATCAGGATCCCGATCCGTCCTGAATAAGTTCACAAAGTTCACAGGGTTCAGGAAAAGAAAAAACCGCTTACCCTGCCCGCGTCAGCGACAATGACAGCGAAGGGCGAAGTAGGAAAGGAGCGGACTGAATTTCCAACGCTTTCGGATGTGCAGTTACGCCTCGCCCGCCGCGTCAACCATCGAACTTGCCAGCGCCTCAGCCGGGGTTTTGTCGCCCCACAGCACGAACTGGAACGCGGGATAGAACCGGTCGCACTCCTCAACCGCCGCTTCAACTGCCACCTGCGCCTGCGCCAGACTGAGCAGGCCGTCATCGCCGAGCAGCAGCCCGTGGCGGTAAAGCAGGACATTGCCGCTCGACCACAGGTCGAAATGGCCAACCCACAGCTGTTCATTGACCAAGGCCAGCAGCTCAACCACCGCCGCGCGCTTGTCATCGGGGATGCGGATATCGGGCAGGCACAGCAGCTGCAGCACGTGATCCTCGCGCCGCCAGACCCCGCGCAGGGTATAGCTGGCCCACGAACCCTTGATCTCGCCCGACATCTCGTCCTCAGCGACGAATTCGCACGGCCAGCCGCGCGCTTCGAACAGCGAAGCGAGCATATCGACGGGGGCAGCGTCCTCGTCGCGCTCAAAGGTTTGGTGTTCGCCTTGCATTGTGCGGCGATGGATGCAGCGGCAAGGGGGTGCGCGACAATCCACACCGCGCGCTGGCCTGCGCAAAACTCGACAAGCCTGTTTACAAGGTGTGGAAAAGAAGTTGGTAACCTATTTCCCGCCGCCCAATACGTCGACCAGCTGCCCGGCGGGGCTGCTCCAGACAAAGGCGCCGTTCACGCCAGTTTTTTTGAGCGCTGCGAGGAAGGCATTGGCCTCCTTGGTGGTGGCGAACGGTCCGGCCAGCAAGCGGTTTGACTGACCCCATACCGTGACATTGGCCTTCTGGCCCTTGAACACCGCCGGATTTTCCCGCGCCAGTTTGCGCCAATCGAACCCCAGCGCCGATTTGTCGCGCCCGGTTGCAACCTGCACCCAGATCCGGCTGGGATGGCTGGGCGTAGCTGGCTTGGTTTCCTTGAGCGGTTCTTTGGGCTTACCGGCCTGCAACTTGCCACTCGCGGCAACGGGTTGAATTCGCCGGACATCGACTGCACCCGCCTGCACTTCCACCTCACGGCTGGGCGCCTCAAAGCCCGCAAAGGCTTCGTCGATACTGGCCAGTTTACGCGGGTTTTGCGGTGGCGAGACAGGCGCAGGCTTTGGCGCTGGGGCCGGTGGAGGCGTTGGCGTTGGGGTTGGCGCTTTGCCCAGATCGAACCCCGAAGCCGCCCGGACATCGGGCCCATCAATGGTTGCGAAACCTGGCCCGGCCGGAGCTGGTTTAACCGCAGCCACCGGTATTGGTGCTGGCGGCGGCGGCGGTGGAGGAGGCGGTGGTGGCGGAGGTGGCGCTGGAGTTGGCACCGGCTTGGGCGGGACAGTTGCCACGGCCAGTTTGGTTGGCGCCTCGGTCACTTCGCGGCTGGCGCTGAGTTCGGGCGGCGGCACTGGCGCTGGCTTTGGCACGGCAGCGGCGACAGTGCGGCTTTTGCTGTCCCGGCCTTTTCCGTCGCGCCCTTTGCCGACAGTCGGAGCAGCAGGCGCCAGCTGGACCGGTGCTGCGGCAACCTGCACCCGCGAGCGCGAATAAAAGGCCAATCGCGGGTCGTCATGGCCAATCTCGGCCGCGCGCGGAAACCGGCCCAGATTGCCCGCAGCCGCCTGCTGCGCCGCAGTCAGCCGCGGCATGTAGCGCAGATAGGCAGTGATCGCAGTGGCCATTTCGGGCGGCATGGTCTGCCGCGCGATCTCTTCCGCCTCATCGGTCTGGCCCATGATTGCGAGGCCAAAAGCACGGGTCCGCCACGCCGCTTTGTCCTGCCGTTGCAGCAGCGGCGCAAGGGTTTGCTCCATGCCCTTGCGGTCACGCATGATCGCCTGGCTCAGTGCCAGGCGGCGCAGCGTTTCATCGCTGGGCGCGCGGGCCAGCGATTGGCGGTAATAGAACTGTGCGGTCTGGCTATCGCCGACCAGATCGAAGGCGAGGCCCCGGTCGGTCAGATATTCGGGCGCAATCGGCCCGACTTTCTCAGCCTCGTCGAACAGCTCGATCGCGGTAAACGGATCCTCGGCCATGACGTGGGCCCCGGCCAGCGCCGCTTTGGTTCCGGCATTGCCCGGCTCGATCTGCACTGCCCGCTGGTAAAACCCGATCGACGCCTGGGCATCGCCGAGTTCGAGCGAGGCCTTCCCCGCTTCGATCAGGGCAACCACATCCTGCGGGTTTTTCGCCAATTTGCCGAGTGCGTCGTTGAGCCGCAGCGCGGGCGATTTCTGCGGGATCGGCTGGACAATCGGGCGACTGATGCTCTGCATTGGCGCGGGCTGCGCGGCCTGAGCCCAGGCCAGGCCGGGCACGGCCAGCCCCGGCAGCAGCAGCGCCGAGCAGGACAGGGTGCGGATCGCCTTGGACCGAAATGCAGTCTGGAACATCGCCAAGCGGGTTACCCTTTTCGTTCCGCCAAGCAAGCGGGGATCGCACCCTGATCGGATGCGACCCCCAAGCTTAACCGGCTTAGAACGCGGCTATTGGTTGTTCTGGCGCCCGAGGAACCGCGGGATCGAAATCGACGGCCCATCGTCATCCTCATCCTCGTCGTCCGACGAAGCGCGGCTGCCCCCGCGAGACAGGTTGGCCATCCGTTCGAACAGCGTTGCGCCGCCGCCGCCCGGACGCGGGGCCGGAGCGGCAGGAGCAACAGGCGCGGTGGCGGTATCGGCCGCCTTCGCTTCGCCCGCAGCACCTTCGCCTTCGCCTTCGCTGCCAGCGTTGCCAGCGTTGCTGTCAACGGTATCATCGCTGCCCGAAACCAGCCCACGGCGCCGACCCGGCAAAGCCGAGGCAGCCGCAACAGGCTCATCATCATCAACCAGCCGTGAGGCATCAAGCAGCAATTCGTCGCCACCGGAACCAGCGCCAGTGTTGTCACCGTCATCGAACGCTCCGGACGTTTCGCCCTCGGCTTCCAGTTCCAGTTCCAGCGGGCCGTCATCGTCGCCATCAGCGTGATCGGACATGTCCCAATCGTCTTCGCCAGCCGCGCCGGTTTCCGGTTCGGCTTCGGGTTCCGGTTCAGGCGCCGCTTCAGGCTCTGGCTCGGCCATCGTACGGTTGAACAAGGGCTCGGCTGCGGCAGGCGCGGCCATCGCCGGACGGGCGGGCCCGCGCGAGCTACCCGTGCTGAACGGACGGCGGCCGGCATCTTCGACGTGGCTATCGCTCTGATCGATCCCGGTGGCGACCACTGAGACCCGGATCTTGCCATCAAGGTCAGGGTTGAATGCACTGCCCCAGATGATGTTGGCGTTGGGATCGACCAGTTCGCGGATGTGGTTCGCAGCTTCGTCGACCTCAAGCAGCTTCATGTCTTCGCCGCCGATGATCGAGATAATCACGCCCTTGGCGCCCTGCATCGACACGCCATCGAGCAGCGGATTGGCAATCGCCTTTTCCGCCGCTTCGAGCGCGCGGTTTTCGCCGCTGCCTTCGCCGGTGCCCATCATCGCCTTGCCCATTTCGGCCATGACCGAGCGGACGTCAGCAAAGTCGAGGTTGATCAGGCCGGGCATGACCATCAGATCGGTGATCGAGCGGACCCCTTGCTGGAGCACCTCGTCAGCCATCTGGAACGCTTCCTTGAAAGTCGTTTCAGCCTTGGCCACCAGGAACAGGTTCTGGTTGGGAATGACGATCAGGGTGTCGACGTGCTTTTGCAGCTCTTCGATCCCGGCCTCTGCTGCGCGCATTCGGCGGGTGCCTTCGAACAGGAACGGTTTGGTCACCACGCCGACGGTCAGCACGCCCTTTTCACGGGCGGCCTTGGCCACCACGGGGGCTGCACCAGTGCCGGTGCCGCCGCCCATGCCAGCGGCGATGAAGCACATATGCACGCCTTCAAGCGCGCGGTCGATCTGGTCGATGCTTTCTTCGGCAGCAGCCCGGCCCACTTCGGGCCGTGCGCCAGCGCCCAGCCCCTGGGTGATATCCGTGCCCAGCTGAATGCGGTGTTCGGCGATTGCGTTGTTAAGCGCCTGGGCATCGGTGTTGGCGACAACGAAGTCGACCCCCTCGATCCCGGCAGCGATCATGTTGGCAATTGCGTTGCCGCCAGCCCCGCCAACCCCGATCACAGTGATCCGGGGACGCAGTTCTTCGACAGCGGGCGGTCCGATATTGATGCTCATCTACGCTCTCCTGTCCGCATGGCGGATATAGTTCATGCGATTGTCATGCCTTGCACCCTTCGAATCGCCGAATCAAAGGGAGGTCAACCATTTTCCACAGCCGTTCCGGTTCTTAATGCCCGGAAAACCCCTTAAAAATACTCTCGCATCGCCTGATAGAGCCGATTGACCACGCCAAAACCCTTGACCGTGGTGACCGGCTGATAGCTTGGCCCGATCGCGCGAATGTCGATTGGATCGGCTGCGGCATAAAGCACCAACCCGGACAGCGTCGAAAAACCCGGCGTGGCATGGGCCTCAGCCAGACCTTTAACGTACTGCGGCTTACCGATCCGGACCGGCTTGCCCAGCGCGCCTTGGGCAAAATCAGCTAGCCCGGCCAATTCCGCCCCGCCACCAGTTAGTACCACCAACTGTCCGCGCTGGCCAGTAAAGCCCAGCGCTTTCAGTCCCTTGTTCACTTCGTCGATCCACGCCGACAATTGCGTGGTGACCACCGAAACCAGTTCGGCCCGGGGAATGCGGTTCTTGTCATCAGCATGACGCGCGGCTGGTGTGCTGCCTTCGTCGCCCGGTGCGTTGACCGGGATCATCTCGCGGTGATCCGCCGGGCTGGCAATCGCTGAACCGTGGACGCATTTCAGCCGCTCGGCCTGAAACCGGCGAATGCCGAACGCGCTGGCAATCGCATCGGTGATATCGCCGGAACCGAGCGGAATTGTCACCAGCCCCAGCAACATCCCGGCGGCATAGACCGAAACATTGGTCACTTCCCCGCCGAATTCGATCAGGGCCACGCCCAGTTCGCGTTCCTCGGACGAAAGACAAGCATGGCCCGCGGCGATTGGCGATCCGACCACCGCCTCAACCTGCAAATGCGCGTTCTGGACCGCTTCGGTGATGTTGCGGATCGGCGCGCCGTCGGCCAGCATGACGTGAATATCGACCCCCAGCCGCTCAGCATGGAGCCCCTTGGGATCAGACACGCCGTCGGCCCCATCCAGCGTATAGTGCGCAGGCTGGGCATGGAGCACCATCCGCCCATCGGGCTGGATCACTTCGCGCGCCGAAACCAGCAGATGCTCGATATCCTCGGCCTCGATCCGGCGTCCGCCGATATCAACCTCGACCTGCGAAACCTGACTGGCGAGGCCCGCGCCCGAACAACCGATCCAGACGCTCTGGATCGAAGTGTTGGCCATCTTTTCAGCCCGCTCAACCGCATCGCGGACCGCATAGGTCGCAGCCGCCATATCGGTGACATAGCCGCGCTTGATCCCTTGCGCGGCGCGGTGGCCCGAACCCAGCACGACCATTTCCCCGGTTTCGGAAATCCCGGCGATCATCGCCGAAATCCGGAAGCTGCCGATGTTGACCGCGCCAAACACGCGCGCGATGCGGGGCGTGGCCATTACTGCTGCTCCTTGGGCTGGGCGGGTTTGCCGCTGGGCGTTGGCGTGGCGGCTTTGCTGGCCGTATCGCTGGCGGCAGGCTTGGGCTGTTCGACCGCATCGGTCCGGCCGGGCAGGCGCAGATATATCCGGTCGGGTGCGCGCATATCAAACGCAACGGCCTTGCCGCCGAGCAGGCGGTTACGCCCGTCGAGCTGGGCAAAAGTCATCAGCGCTTTGGCCGAAACGTCCTTGCCTTCGGGCAGCGCCAAAATCTGCCCGGTCTTGAAAGTCAGGTTCCAACGCCGGTTGCCGACCCATTCGGCGCTTTTCAGCTGCGGGCGCAGCGCCGGGGCGGCATCGAGCAGCGTGGAGAGCGCAGCGACCTGCCGACCTGCGCCGGGGCCTTTGAGCAGCAGCTTGCCCTTGGTCCGCGCCTCGGCCACCGTCTCAAGCTCGATCCCGTCCTTGTCGATCAGGACCAGCCGGTCGATCTTTTGCAGCACCGCCACGGGTTTGCGCTCAACCACGTCGATTACCAGCGTATCGGGCAACTGCCGCGAAACCCGCGCATCCTCAACCCATGACAGCGCCAGCAGCCGCTGCCGCAAAGCATCAACATCGACGAACGGCATCGCCCGGTTCCGGTCACCCAAGGCGATCTGATAGATTTTCAGCTCGTTGAGATTGTTGGTCCCGCGCACGTTGACATTGTGCAGTTCAAAACCGGCATCGTG
>JANMHL010000197.1:0-5760 GCA_031375125.1 Novosphingobium sp.
CTCGCCAGAGCGCCCTTGGCGGCAACCGCAGGCAGATTGCCCCTGTTGCCGCCAAGCTGGACGCCACGCGCTCTGGCGGCCGCCAGCGCCGCCTTGGTGCGTTCCCGGATCATCTGGGCCTCGTGCTCCGCCACGGCGGCAAGAATGTGAATAGTCAAACGATTTGCGAACGGGAAGTCGACAGCGAGGAAGTCGACCTTGCTCTCCATCAAATGGCTCACAAAGGCCACGTTGCGGGCCAGCCTGTCGAGTTTCGCGATAATCAAGGTCGCGCCGTGAATGCGCGAGAGGCGCAAGGCCTCGGACAGTTGCGGACGATTGGCCCGACGCCCACTTTCAACTTCGATCAGTTCCGAGTGGAGTGCTCCGCCGCGTGATCGCACATAAGAGCGCACAGCCTCACGTTGGGCTTCCAAACCAAGCCCAGAAGAGCCCTGCTTTTCGGTGGAAACCCGATAGTAGGCAACCCATCCGGCACTGTCGTTGCACATTCGAGTTTCCAACTGTTGCAACCAGTTGCAATGAACTGGAGCGCACAATCACTGTGAACGCGGAACGACTTTTTGTCAATCGGATTGGCTTCATAACAAATTGATAACAAAGCATTTATGGCTAATTCTGTGGATCAAAGGGCCGCGCTCGAGCACTAAAATCACGCTTTAGAGGTGGCCGCCTTTTTTGCTCAGCCGTTCTGTTGTGCTTTCGACGCCGCGAATGTCCGCAATTTGGCTATCCAGCCAAATGAACCGTTCATACTGGGGTGAGCAGGTCTGATTAGTGCCGTAGCCCAAACACTCGTGATATTCACGAGCAGCCCTCTGCAAGACCTCGTATAACGCATCGTCGCGAGCCTTACTCTGCTTCCCCAAGCTACCCACGGAATATGATACGACTGCACCGATGAGTGCGCCGCTCAGCATGATACCCATGCTGATGGCTTCCCTCTTTCGCAACGTTGTTCTCCCTCCTTGGAGACGCGTTGCGCGACAACCGGCGCAAACATCTTTTCCCGCCTCCATCCTGACACATGAATAATGGGTCGTAAATGCCGTGGCTTCCGAGCCAGCATACTTCGACTTTGGCGGAGTGAAACCGGGTTCCAACCATAGGGGTATCGACCCCAGTCTTCAGCAGTTGGGCCGAGCCATCAGACTTCGTCGTAAAACCCTAGGCTTCTCTCAGGAGGGACTGGCCGACGCTTGCGGCCTAGACCGATCTCACATGGGAAAAATCGAGCGCGGAGAGCGCAACCTGTCGTTGCTCAACCTTCAGAAGATTGCCGTCGCACTCGGCACTCGGTCGTCGGAACTCTTGGCATTCGCGGAGTTGTAACTCTGATCAGCCCGTTGCCGTGTCCTGTTGCATCAACAGCATCGCCCCATGCGGCAAATTGAACGTGCTGAGGGAACGATTTCTGGTCAATCAAAGTTCGTGTTCAGCGGAGGGTGAATATCGATAAATATGGACCGCATTCTTAATCGTGGGCCAGCCGCCAGGCTTCGTTCGTCGGCCACGCTGTGACTTTCACCGTGCGGGCCTATGGGGTTATAGAGCGTTCACCATCTGTGATTGTGGCGACCGTGTTCACTGACGGCCGAAAAAATCTGATCGCCCTGTGCAACCCGTTGCAACGCTAACTTACGGATTGGTAGCTTCGCCATCCCAACTCGTCCCCAATGTGCCCCGCAAAATGTGTCCGGCACTCGTCCGAGAGAGCCGGAAACGAGGAATGTAGCCGTTGAAACATGAGTTCCGGCGAATTGCCTTGATCACCTAAGCGAGCCAAGAACTTGACGGAATTTTTGTCCGACAAATCCAGGCGCAGATAACCGTCATGTCTGACCCTGAAGCTGTAGCCGAGAAAGTCGAATGCTTCAGTCACGGGCCGGATGAAGGCACCAGTTTGGTGAAGAGAAAGACACCCCAAACGGCCCGCCGCAACATATCGGCGGAGCGCTCTGCCAGCACGTTTCGCCATTTCCTCGTTCGCTGCAACAAGCACGATGTTGTCGCAATAGACGAAGACTGATACCTCCGGCTCGAACTGATCGGCCAGATCGTCAAGCAAGATTGCCAGTATGGCATTGGATGTTGGAGACCCCTCTAGAAGGCCGCGTGGGGTGGCTTCTCGTTCACTTATGCATAGAGCCCCAATACGGCAGTCCATGCGTTCTTCGCGCTTCTGAACAAACCGCTGTGACCGACTGTCTAAGACAATTCGGATGAAGCGTTCGGACAGGTGCGGAAGCTGGTAGAGCGCGTCGGGATTGATCGACGCGAAGCAAGAGCGAATATCAGTGACAATGGCAAACTGAGTTGGAGACCGGGAAAGCTGTTCGGCGAGCCGCTGCACAGTCCAGTCTCGACCACGCTCTGGCCAGTCGCCTATATGCTCGCGAGGACTGTGAACTGTGGTCAAAATGTCCTTCGCGAGCGAATGGAATAGCTTGGTGCCGACAGGAAGGTCGCAGACCTTGCGGAAGTCTCCAGCGCTTTTTCGCTTATAGAACCATTCGATGGGTTGCCGGAGGCGATCATAGCGCCGCTGCGCGGCTAGCAGTGACAGTTGCTGTGCCCACCGTTCTGAACGATCTGCTTCGCCATGTGCGTCGGTAAGCAACTCGTCCACGACAGCGAGTTGGACCATCTGATTGTTCAGATAGTTTTCAATGAGCAGGCCAACTCGCTCCTGAACTCTAGGAACTTGCGGAAGATGGCAAAGCCGAGCAATTTGCCGGAGCAGCATGACGCGGCGGCGGCGGCAGACTTCGACCCTCATGCCTTCCTCTGAGGTGTTGCAACGCTGTTGCAAGCCTCAAGGCTCAACAGCCAAAGCGAGATGGCTTCCTTGCGGAAATATACGAAGCGACCGACTTTAATCCATGGTGGCCCCTTACGAAGTCGCACCCAGCGGTGCAGCGTTCGTTTGGATATGCCGAGCATATCTGAGGCTTCGTGACTGCTGAGGTAGTCGGCGTGTAAGTTGATCGGCTTCATGGCTCTCTCGAATGCTGAATGGCAACGAGAGGCCTAAATGAAGCATTTCCCATCGCATGGGAGAGGAAACAATTATCCAATTATTTCGGTTCGGGCTTACTGAACTTCAACTCGATAACGATCTTTCCGGCAACCTTCGCCAGCCAAATCGCGGCCTGTTGATCTTCTTGCCCGAGTTCTGCATCGCCTTGCTCGGCGGCCAGTTGCCGCAAAACCCGCGCGACCCTGCGCGTAGCCTTGAATGGGTGTTCAATGTCCTGAATGTGTTCGGACTTCGCCCAAACTGCGGTCGATTGCGCAATCTCACGGTCCCAAGCGTGCCTCAGGTTCTCGATTTCGGCATCACTGACCTTCAGTTCGTTCTGCTTCATAGCTTCTCGTATCGCTTCGTTTCGACCTTTTGTGGTTTCACCGAAGTCGACAAGCGTTCTGATCGCGTCGTCAAGGACCTTGCCTGTGACGTTCACGCCGCTGGGCGTTTGAAGCTGGGTCGCAATTGGGGGGTTCATTTCCGTTCGCATCTTAAGATTGATGCAGGCGAAAATTGCCCAATCGGGCGGATAAAGTGGCGACGCGCCAATAGCCATCGCTACATAATTGAAGTCCGGTTTCCCGACCTCCACCGATGCTTGGAATAACTCTTCGGCCCGCCGTATGACCTCCGAGCCGTCGAGCAGCTTTTTTCGTCCTGCCTTTGCCATTATGCGTTGCCCGAACCGTTGCCGTTCGGATTTGATGCATTTGACATCAATTGTGATGCTTCCCGAAGTGGTTCGTCAAACAGATGTGCATACCTCATGGTTGTGACTGGTTGCGTATGGCCCAGCAGCCTGCCGATGACATTCAGTGGTGCACCACCAGAGGCCAAAACCGACGCATAGCTGTGGCGTAGATCGTGGATACGCAGACCTTGAATGCCAGCACTCTCAAGGACCGATTTGAAAGTCCGCTTGATATCGACCAATGGCGACCCGCTTGGGCCGGGAAAGACCACATCGCCATTGGTCATGCCGCGCGCCCGCTTCAGTGTTGCGATGGCTTCCGACGACAGCGGCACGCGGTGCGTTCGGCGCTGCTTGGTGTGTGCGCTCGGCTTAGTCCAATGACCTGTCTCGAGGTCGATTTGCTGCCACAGCGCGGAGAGAGCCTCGCCACGGCGGCATCCCGTTAAAAGCATGAACCTGATGGCCAGTGTGGACGATGTTTCTGGCTTCGCGTCGAGCGCCGCAAAGAAGGCCTCAAGTTCCGCACGGCTCAGATATCTCTCTCTTGGCTGTTCCACGTTCCGTTTGATACCGGTGACCGGGTTTGCCGAAGCCCATTCCCATTGAATGGCCTTGTTGAACGCGTGCCGGAGCAACGCGATCATTCGGTTCGCGCGGACGGGGGTCGTGACACTGATCTTCCGATGCAGTTTCTCCACATCGGAGTAAGCGATGTCAGCGAGCCGCGTGCGTGACAGTTCCGGCAGGATTAGCTTAATCCAGATGGCCTGTTCGTCTCTGTATGTCGTTGCTGCCTTTGATGCGGATACCTCCGCCATATACCGGGTGTGCAGGTCGGCCATGTCACGGCTAGCACGGAGTGCCACTCGTTCCTCTTGAGGGTCTTCGCCTGCATCGACGCGCCGTCGAAGTTTCGCTGCCTGCTCTCGCGCAGCAGCGACGCCCCATGCGGGATAGTGCCCAAACGTGTGGCGTCGTTCTCGACCACCGACGACATAGTTCAGGAAGAATGAGCGCTTTCCGCCCGCTGTCACACGAACCCCAAACCCACTCACGCGGTCGTCGTATTCCTTCACATCAGTCTTGCCCGGCGGGACGGTCAATGACTTCACAAAGGCATCGGTCAATCTGGTCATCGTTTCTGTCCGACACATGTCCGACAGCTTGGCGCGCTGTCGGTGCTATGCCGCAAACCATATGGCACTGAATGGCACTTTCAAAGCTCTAAAAATGCACGGAATTCTGCGCCTTCCTTGTCGAATTGGCGGTTCTGTGCCAAAATCCGACGAGGCAAAAATTCGGTCTTTTAATCAGTAGGTCGCTGGTTCGAACCCAGCAGGGCTCACCACGCATTTTCCCGCAGCCTTAATCCGCAGCAAAGGTCCGGTGGGCCAGCAGGCTGCGCTGCGCGACGGTCAGCAGGCACAGTGCGGCATAGGCGCAAGCGATTTGCGGGAACCACCCGGGCCACAGGCACAATGCGGCAAACACGGCGATGGTTTCGGCCCCTTCGGCAAGTCCGGTGGAATAGAAGAACGCCTTGCGCCCGTGCGCACTGGTTTCCGCGCCGCGTTTGGCGGCGATCGCGGCAAAGCCGAGGAAGCTGGCGCAGGTCAGTGTAAAAGCGGCCACCAGTACCAGCGCGGCGGGGGTATTGGCCGGGTTTGCCAAGCCGAACGCCAGCGGCACTGTAACGTAGAACGCGAAATCGGCCAGCGTGTCGAGATAGCCGCCCCAATCCGTCAGGCGGCTGGCCCGCGCAACCGCGCCATCCAGCCCATCGAGCAGCCGGTTGAGCGCGATCAGGCCGAGCGCCAACAGAAAATGCCCCTGCGCAATCGCCAATCCTGCACCCAGCGCCGGGATCAGCCCCGCGAGCGTCACCGCATTGGCCCCGATCCCGCGCGCCGCCAGCCAGCGGCCCAACGCATTCAATGGCGGATCGATCAGCGGGCGCAGGCGGGCATCGAACATCCTAGCCGCGCCGCCAAGTGTGATAGCGCTCGACCAGCCGCAACAGGGCTTGCGGGGCGTGCTT
>JANMHL010000200.1:0-5140 GCA_031375125.1 Novosphingobium sp.
AGCCGACATCATCGACTTCATCATCATCATCCGGCAGCACGCGCTGCAGCGAACTGATCACCGATTCCTTGAGCAAGTCAGGCCGAACAGTTTGTTCGGCGATTTCGCGCAGCGCCACGACCGGGTTCTTGTCACGTCACGGTCGATGGTGATTTCCGCCCCGCCCGAAATCTCGCGCGCCCGCTGGGCGGCCATCAGGACAAGGTCAAAACGGTTCGGGATCTTGTCGACACAATCTTCAACGGTAACGCGCGCCATCGGGCACTCCAGTTCATCACAAAAAGCCGGGAAAGCGCGCGTTTACGCGGTTTAAGGGCAAGAAGTCAAAAATATTCGCAGAAGTTGTTGAATTTCAATCTATCTTTCTGCGAATCGGTGTGCCGCGTTGTTGGACTTGAACAAAGAATTTCACCCGAAGGACCGAAGGCGAATGCTGGGGCCGCAGGCTCGTTCATTTGGCTGAAGTTGGACAAAACGCGATCAAAGGTATTTGAACGGGCTTCGCCCCAAAATTGACTTCTTCGGTGCTTCGGGTCACAATAATCCAAACCGAAAGGCCCGCTACCGCCTGTCATTCTCGCGCGACCCTACTCGTAACTCTCATGCCGCTGGCTCTCGTCAGCCAGATCGCTGAACCGGGTAATCCGCGCTTCAAACCGCATCCGCACTTTGCCGGTTGAGCCGTGGCGCTGTTTGGCGACGATCAATTCGGCCAGTCCAAAGACGCTTTCCATCTCGGCCTGCCAAGCGGAGTGGGCATCGTGGATCTTGGCATCATCGCTGCCCTGCGGCTGCTTAGGTTCGCGCGAGGCGACATAATAGTCTTCGCGGAACACGAACCAGACCATATCGGCGTCCTGCTCGATCGAACCCGATTCGCGCAAATCCGAGAGCATTGGGCGTTTGTCTTCGCGCTGTTCGACCGCGCGGCTGAGCTGCGACAGCGCGATCACCGGCACCGCCAGTTCCTTGGCCAGCGTTTTCAGGCCGCGGCTGATTTCCGAGATTTCGTTGACTCGGTTGTCGCTGGCCCGGCCTGATCCCTGCAACAGCTGGAGGTAATCGACCACCACCAGCCCGATATCGTGCCGCCGCTTCAGCCGCCGGGCGCGGGTCCGCAGCGCGGAAATCGACAGCGCCGGGGTATCATCGATGTACAGCGGCAATTCGGCGAGCCGCTGGCTGGCGTAGGATAGTTGCTGGAAATCCTCGCGGCTGATCTTGCCCATCCGCAACGCTTCGCTGCTGATCCCGGACTGTTCAGCCAGAATACGCGTGGCGAGCTGATCGGCGCTCATTTCCAGACTGAAAAACGCGCAAGCCGCGCCGACCGACTTTTCCGGCGCAATTCCATCGGCAATATCGCGCCGCAGCCGGTCGGCGGCGTTGAAGGCGATATTGGTGGCTAGCGAAGTTTTGCCCATGCCCGGACGACCCGCCAGAATGATCAGATCGCTGTCATGCAGCCCGCCGATCTTCTCGTTGATCGAGGTCAGCCCGGTGGTCTTGCCCGAAATGTGCCCGCCCGACAGCAGCGCGGTTTCGATCATGCCCAATGCGGTGCGGGTTGCAGCGGCAAAGCCCTGCGCTTCGCTGGCGCTCGATGCCCCTTCGGCGACTTTGTACAGCGCCGCTTCGGCCTGAGCGACCTGATCCATCGGATCGACGCTTTCGGACGTATCGAGCGCCGAATTGACCAGATTGCGCCCAACCGAAACCAGTTCGCGCAGCAGGGCCAGATCATAGATCTGCTCGGCCAGTTCGCGCGGGGCCAGCAAACCCTGACCATCGGCGGTCAGCCGCGCCAGATAGGCTGATCCGCCCAGCTCCTTCAGCGCCTCATCCGCCTCAAAATAGGGCTTGAGCGTGACCGGAGTGACCACTGCCTTGCGGTCGAGCAATTGCAGGATGCGTTCAAAGATCCGGCCGTGGACCGGTTCAAAGAAATGGTCGGGCCGAATCGGGGTGACCAGTTCCTCGATCACCCGGTTATCGATCAGCGCGGCCCCCAGAAATGCCGCCTCCGCCTCAACATTCGAAGGCAAAGCACGGGCGGCGGTTTCATCGGCGCGGGGAAAGGGGATTGGTTCAGCCATAAGCGGCGATCAATGCGCGTGGGCGGGACCGGGCGCAAGAACAACCAGCAGCGGTTTTCATCCACAGGCTGTGGAAGGCGGGGATGACCTCCTCCGACACGGGGAGGAAGCCCCTTGCCCCCAGATATTGCATCTGCGAAAAGCGCCGCCACCATGGCCGACCCGCGCATCCTTCATATCGAGCTCGACGAGGCGACCATCCTGTGGCGCAATGCCGATATCGAACAGGAACGGCGGATCGCGATCTTTGATCTGATTGAGGAAAACCGCTTCAAGCCGTGCCGCGCTGCAGAGGCCGGTCACCTTGGGCCCTACCGGCTGAAACTGGGGGTTGAGGATGGGCGGCTGTCGCTCGACATCGCCGATGAAAACGGCGGTCAGCTGGAAACGCTGATCCTGGGGCTGGGTCGGTTCCGCCGCCCGATCCGCGAATATTTTGCGATCTGTGACAGCTATTATCAGGCGATCCGCAAGGCCAGCGCGGCCGAGATCGAGACAATCGACATGGCCCGGCGCGGGGTTCACAACGAAGCCGCCGAGATGCTGCTGGAACGGCTGGAAGGAAAAGTCGAAACCGATTTTGCCACCGCCCGGCGGCTGTTTACCCTGATCTGCGTTCTGCATATCAGGGGGTAAGGCATCCCCCTGTTTCGTCATTGCGAGGAGCGCAGCGATGAAGCAATCCAGGGGCGTCGCACGCAATCGCTCTGGATTGCTTCGCTGCGCTCGCAATGACGAGTTTTCTTGATGGGTTCGCACCACTAATGGCCAGAAAATCAACCAGCCGATTGCGGCTGCGCCTGTTTGGCGCCGGTCTGCTGCTGGCGATCCTGGCCGCTGGCTGGGGCTGGTGGAATTTGCGCCACTGGCGCCCGTCCAAGCTGGAATTCCCGATGCAGGGGATCACCGTTTCGGCGGGCGACGGTGCGCTCGATTGGAAAGCGCTGAAAGCCACCGGGGCCAGCTTTGTCTATCTCGATGCCTCGGCCAGCGCCTTTGCCCGCAACCCGGCGTTCGTGAAAAACCTTGAGGATGCGCGTGCCGCCAAGCTGCAGGTCGGCGCGGTCCACCGTTATGATCCGTGCCAGCCGGCCGAAAGCCAATCGTCCAACTTCGTCACGGTCGTCCCGCGCGACAAAGCCATGCTGCCGCCTGCGGTCGAGCTTGATATTCTGGCCGACGACTGCCCGATCAAAGTATCCGACGCGGCGGTGGAGAGCGAGTTGATGACCTTTATCAACCAGATCGAGACCCACACTGGCAAAGCCACGATCCTGAAGATTTCCCCCGCCTTCGAAGATCGCTATCACCTCGCCAGCGCGATTGATCGCAACGTCTGGCTGGAACGAACCCGCTTCCAGCCCGACTATGCCGGGCGCCCGTGGACCCTGTGGAGTGCAACCGATATGTTCGATAGCCCAGCCGCCGAAGGCCCGCTCAATTGGGTGGTGGTGCAGCGATGAGCTGGACCCGTGAAAGCCTGATCGCCGCCGCGCGCGATGCCGCAACCCGCGCCTATGCGCCCTATTCAAACTACCACGTCGGCGCGGCCTTGGGCTTTGCCGATGGCAGCGTGGTGACCGGGGCCAATGTCGAAAACGCCAGTTACGGCCTGACGCTCTGCGCCGAAACGGTCGCGGTCGGCAAAGCGCTGAGCGAAGACTGGCGCGGGCGGCTGGAGGCAGTCGCGGTGATCGGCGGCAAGGCTGGCGCAGTTGGCGCGGGCGATCCGGTCACGCCGTGTGGCCGCTGCCGCCAGATCCTCAACGAAATGGCCGCGTTGGGCGATAACGACCCACAAGTCTGGTGCGTCGGCGAAGACGAAGTGCTGGAACTGCTACTGTCCGACCTGCTGCCGCGCGCGTTCGGGCCAGCTAGCCTGGGCTAGAGTTTTACGGCCCCCAGCACCAGCTGTGCTGGTGGTGAGGGCCGGAGGCGGAAGGTAGCCCCCCGCCTCCGGATGGTTCAGACTACTTTGCTGGATCCTTGGTCGCATCAGTGACATTGTCGGCCGCTTCGCCAACATTATCAGCGGCTTCACCAACGCTGTTGGCAGCTTTGGTCATGGCGTTATCCTTCGCTGACTGACCTTCCATGTAATTCACCATGAAGAAGCCGCCGATCAACAATGCAACCAGCAGCACTATGCCAATCAGCCAGTTTCCGCCATTGTTGCCGCTGCCGGATTCCTTGATGATCGTGACATTGGGTTCGTCCATTTGTGCCTCCTCTTTTATAAAGCTGGCAGAAATAACGCCGATCTGTCGGATCGGTTCCCGGAATGCCGAAAAAAGTCAAAACAGCCGAGCAACAGCCACGGTGGAGTGGCCGCGCGCGGCCTATTGCGCGCGGTCAAGCCATTCCAGCAACGCGCCCATACAGTCCCGGCCCAGAATGGCGCTGCGTTCGGGTGACCAGCCTTGCGCAAAGCAGGGCAGATCGTCGTTATCCTTGAACGGCATTTCCAGCGTCATCGCCACCGCGCCAAACCGCTCGGCCAACTGGTTGGTGCTCATCGTTAGGTTGGCTTTGCCCGCCCCTGCGGATGGGTAACCCAGCCGGGTCTGGAAATCGGGGGTGCGGCGTTTGAGGATCGCGGAGTAGCGATCATAGCCTTCCTGCTGTCCTTCGCGCATCGAGGGGATGCCGTGGAACCCCGCCAGGAACACCGCCGGGATCGCTTCGTCACCATGGACATCCATTGCAAAGTGGACCCCGGTTTCGTCCATTGCAGCGCGGATGCACAACACTTCGGGAGACTTTTCCGCGCTCGGCGTGGCCCATTCGCGGTTAAGGTTCACGCCGACCGCATTGGTCCGCAAGTGGCCCCGGCAGGAGCCGTCTGGGTTGCAGTTCGGAACGATGTGAAACTGGCATAACTGGCGCAGTTTCCGCCCGACCGGATCGGCCGGATCGGTCAGGCAGTCGAGTGCGCCCTCCATCCACCATTCGGCCATCGATTCGCCGGGATGCTGGCGGGCATAGAGCCAGACCTGTTTGTCACCATCACCCAGTTCAAGGCAATCGATCGGCTGACCTTCGAT
>JANMHL010000205.1:0-1674 GCA_031375125.1 Novosphingobium sp.
GTGCCGTCAACCGCCGCGATGCACCGGGGTATGAACCGGGCCTGCCGCTGCACCGTGGCCCGCACCGCGACTACAACGCAATGGTGATTGAGCGGGTTGGCCAGATCGAGGCCCATTGGTCCACCCGCCGCCCGCTGGCCCCCGAAGTGGCGCTGGCGGAGGCATTGGAAGGCCTGCGCCAGCTGCAACACAACCTGCGCCGCCAGTTGCTCGATCAGCACCACCGGCTGACCCTCAATCGCCGCGATCCGTTCCGCAGCGAGGTCGACTTTTCGGAACTTGATGCGATGGCCGACCTGCTTTGGCCGGCAACGGAGTTGGTTAGCTAGGGCATTGTAATAAAGACAAGAAAGTGGTTCGCGCGAAGATCGCAAAGAAAGGAGAACGCAAAGGCGCAAAGAGGTTTTTTTGGGCCGAAGGCCCTTTTTCAGTTTCAAGCTGGCGTTTGCTCGAACCTCGGGAGCAAAAGGCGGCTGCGCCGCAAGCACCACATCTTTGCGCCTTTGTGCTCTTTGCGCCTTCGCGCGAACCCCTTAAAACCCTCAGCCCACAGCCATCCCAGCCTTCGCCGCCAGCTCGGTCCGCGCCGTGTTGTATTCCGCCTCAAGCCGGTCAACCCGGTCCGCCACAGACTCGACCACCTTGACCGCGCCGATCCCTTGGCCCGAACCCCAGATGTCCTTCCACGCCTTGGCCTCGGTATTCCCGCCCGATCCGAAATTCATCGACGTCACGTCGCCTTCGGGCAGGTTTTCCGGATCCATCCCCGCCGCGACAATCGACGGGCGCAGGTAGTTTCCGTGAACCCCGGTGAACAGGCTGGAATAAACGATGTCAGAGGCTTGCCCCTCAACAATCGCGTCCTTGTAGCCTTGCTGCGCGTTGGCTTCCTTGGTCGCGATCCAGGCGCTGCCGATATAGGCAAAGTCCGCGCCCATCGCTTGCGCGGCCAGGATCGAATGCCCGCAAGCGATTGAGCCCGACAGCGCCACCGGTCCATCAAACCATTCACGGATTTCCTGCATCATCGCGAACGGCGAAAGCACCCCGGCGTGCCCGCCTGCGCCAGCGGCAACCGGGATCAGGCCGGTCGCGCCCTTTTCGATTGCCTTGCGCGCGAACCGGTCATTGATCACATCGTGCATCACGATCCCGCCCCAGCCGCGCACGGCCAGGTTAAGGTCTTCGCGCGCGCCGAGCGAGGTGATCACCATCGGCACCTGCCACTTTTCACAAACCGCCATGTCTTCTTCCAGCCGGTTGTTCGATTTGTGGACGATCTGGTTGACCGCGAACGGCGCTGCCGGCCGATCCGGATTGTCGCGATTGTGCGCCGCCAGCTCCTCAGTGATCTGGTGCAGCCACTCGTCAAACACCCCCGATGGCCGCGCATTGAGCGAGGGGAAACTGCCGACAATCCCGGCCTTGCACTGCGCAATCACCAGCTCCGGCCCGGAAACGATGAACAGCGGGGATCCGATAACGGGCAGGCGCAGGCGATCAAACGGGGCGGGAAGCGGCATGGAAACTCCTGATTAAGCACTCGGCTAAGCCCTCATATGGAGCCAGCGCGATGCTGTCGAGTGGCACCTAAGTTCACAAACCTGACAGGGTACATGGAAATGGAATTGCCTTGTGTTGCTTTGTATAACCCAGACCCTTCCCTGCTGGGGG
>JANMHL010000227.1:0-1799 GCA_031375125.1 Novosphingobium sp.
GGCGGCTTGAAGTGGGCTGCTCGATCGGCTCGGTGGTGATCGACCGGAGCGGAGTGGAGCCAACCGAAGCGCTGCGCTGGGCCGACCTTGCGCTTTACCAGTCGAAACAGACCGGCCGCGGCAAGCAGACATTTTTCGTGCCCGAGATGGATCAGGCGCTGCAAAGCCGCCGCGCGCTCGAAACCGATCTGCGCAAGGCGCTGGCCGATGGCGATTTGCGGATGGTCTATCAGCCGCAGGTTGACCTGCACGGCCGGATCGGTGCGGTCGAGGCGCTGCTGCGCTGGACCCATCCAGAGCGCGGCGAAGTGCCGCCGGATGTCTTTGTGCCGCTGGCGGAAGAAACCGGGCTGATGCTGCTGCTGGGCGAGTTTGTGCTGCGCCAGGTCTTTGCCGAAACCGGGCAATGGAACGCGGTCCGGGTGGCGATCAATGTCTCAGCCGAACAGATGCGCGCGCCCGGCTTTGCCGCACTAGTCGCGCGGTTGGCCGCCCACGCCCGGATTGATCCGGCCCGTTACGAGATCGAACTGACCGAAACCGCGCTGCTCAGCGATGATCCGGTTACTGCCGGTAATATCACGGCACTGAAGCGGCTCGGCTTTACATTTGCACTCGATGATTTCGGCACCGGCTATTCTAGCCTCAGCGTGCTGCAGCGCTTCTCGGTCGACAAGATCAAGATCGATCGCTCGTTCGTTAGCTGCATCGACGATGGCGGCGAATCCGAAGCGCTGGTCGATGCCATGGTCAAATTGGCCAAAGCGCTCGACCTCAAAGTGATTGCCGAAGGCGTCGAATCGGAATCGCAGCGCAGCCGCTTGGCGGATTGCGGTTGCACCGAATTTCAGGGCTTTTTGACTGGCCGGCCGATGGCCGCCGGAGCGCTCGAAGATCTGGTGGGAGTGTCCGGCACGCAGCCGCGACGCGCGCTCAACCGGCGGGGCTGATCCCGCTATCGGTCAGCAACTGCTGCAACTCGCCAGCCTCATACATCTCCATCATGATGTCGCTGCCGCCGACGAATTCGCCCTTCACATAAAGCTGGGGAATGGTCGGCCAGTCCGAATAGGCCTTGATGCCCTGACGAACTTCCTGATCCTGCAGCACATCGATGCTGCCATAAGCCACGCCGAGATGATCGAGGATTGCGATTGCTGTGCTGGTTAAGCCGCACTGCGGGAACAGCGGGCTGCCCTTCATGAACAGCACGACGTCATTGGCGCTGACGATTTCGGCGATGCGGGCGTTGGAATCGGACATGGTATTCTCCTTGGCCACCCTCAGGTGGTGCCAAAACTACTTGGGTATACTGGTGGTCAGTTGCAAGGCATGGAGCGCGCCGCCCATGTCGGTGCCAATCGCGGCATAGACCAATTTGTGCTGGGCCACGCGCGGCTTGCCAACAAAGGCGGCGGACACGACGTGCGCGGCCCAGTGGTTATCATCCCCGGCCAGATCGGTCAGCGTCACGTCGGCATCGGGCAAGGCGGCCTTGATCCGGGCGGAAATCTCGGCCCCGGGCATTGCCATGGGATCAGGCCCCGCCCATCAGCGCGCGCCGAGCTTCGACGGTCTTGGCTTCGAGCGCGGCGCGGATATCCGCATCGCTGGTTTCGACCCCGGCAGAAATCAGATCGCCGAGCAGCTTGCGGATCACATCTTCATCGCCAGCTTCTTCGAAATCGGCCTGAACCACCGCCTTGGCATAGGCTTCGCTCTCTTCGGGAGAGAGACCCATCTGTTCGGCCGCCCAGGTCGTGGATTTGTCAACTGATTCGTCAGCTTCGTGAGGCGCG
>JANMHL010000255.1:0-6373 GCA_031375125.1 Novosphingobium sp.
GGGCGGCAAGATATTCGCCAACCCGCGCAATGCGGCGGCGGGGGCACTGCGGCAAAAGGACGCCAGCGTTACGGCCAGTCGCAAGCTGCGCTTTCTGGCGCATGGTTGGGGCGCAGCATCGGCAGTGCCCGAAGCGACGCAATTCGCGATGATGCAGCGGATTGCGGACTGGGGCGTCCCGGTTTCGCCATTGCTGGTGCGCTGCGCCGATGCGGCGGCGCTGCTGCAGCATTACCGCAGCATCGAACACGCCCGGGCCGACCTGCCGTTCGATATCGACGGGGTGGTCTACAAGGTCGACCGGCTCGATTGGCAGGAACGGCTGGGCTTTGTCGCCAAGGCGCCGCGCTGGGCGATTGCGCACAAGTTCCCCGCCGAACGCGCCGAAACGACGCTGGAGGCGATCGACATTCAGGTTGGCCGCACTGGCAAACTGACACCGGTCGGGCGGCTGACCCCGGTGACGGTGGGCGGCGTGGTGGTCAGCAACGTTACGCTCCACAACCGCGACGAGATTGCACGGCTGGGGGTGCGGATTGGCGACCGGGTGGTGATCCAGCGGGCAGGCGATGTGATCCCGCAAGTGGTTGAGAACCTGACGCGGGAAAGCCAACGCGATCCTTATCAGTTCCCCGACCATTGCCCGGAATGCCAGAGCGAAGCCGTCGCCGAAGAAGGCGAAGTTGATGTGCGCTGCACCGGCGGGCTGATCTGCCCGGCGCAGCGGACCGAACGGCTTAAGCACTTCGTCAGCCGCGTCGCGCTCGATATCGAAGGGTTGGGCGAGAAGACCATCGACGAGTTTTTTGCAGCTGGCTGGCTGGAAAGCCCGGCGGATATTTTCCGCCTGCGGGGGCACCGCGATGCGATTCTGGAGCGGGAGGGCTGGAAGGAAAAGTCGGTCGACAACCTGCTCGCCGCGATTGAGGCCAAACGGGCGCCCGATGCTGCGCGGTTGCTGTTTGGGCTGGGGATCCGGCACGTTGGCGCGGTGACGGCGCGGGATTTGCTTAAGCGGTTTGAGACGTTGGAAGTGCTGAGCGCCGTGGCGATGATGGCCCATGAATTGAATCCAGAGGCGCGTGACCACATCTTGTCGATTGACGGTATTGGCCCGGCGGTGGCTGAGGCGCTCGGAGACTTCTTCCACGAGCAGCACAACCTTTCAGTTTGGAACGACCTGCTCTCCGAAGTCACCCCGCCGCCTTATGTGGTTGAAACCAAATCGAGCAGCGTGTCGGGCAAAACCGTAGTCTTCACCGGAGCGCTGGAAACGATGAGTCGGGACGAGGCCAAGGCGCAGGCCGAACGGCTCGGTGCGCGGTCGGCCGGAACTGTCAGTGCCAAAACTGATCTGGTGGTGGCTGGGCCGGGGGCCGGATCAAAGCTGAAAAAGGCGCAGGAACTGGGGCTCGAAGTGATCGACGAGGCCGCCTGGGCCGAGATCGTCAAGGCTGCGGGATAGAGCTTACCAACGCGGCGAAATCAGTTAACCAGTTCCGGCAAAGGGCTTTTTACCAGCTCTGTCTATCCAAACCAAACCACGAATTGGACGTGGTGAGGAGACTGAGCCGTGAAACTGTTCAAAGCATTGCTTGCCGATACCCGCGGACTTGCCGGGGTTGAAATGGGATTGTTGCTGGTCTTCATAGCCGTGGCTATTCTGGGCGGTGTTGCCGGGCTGGGTGCCAGCGTTGCGGACAGCTATGCTAACACGGCCAGCAAGGTTGCCGCCGCGATCAACTGATTTTCCGGTTCAGCTGCGCTCTTGCGTCTGCGGGATCGGTGCGCCGGTTCGCCGTAGCGCGACGATCAGCACGCCAAGCAGTGCGATTCCGGTGCCGACGATCATCTTCGTATCGAGCCGGTCCCCGGTAATCACGATCCCCAGCGCAATCGTTGCCAGCGGCGTGATCAGCGTCAGCGGGGCGAGCAAGTTCGCTTCATAGCGCTGGATCAGCAGATAGTAGGCGGTGTGGGCCAACACCGAAACGATCAGCGCCGAATAGAGTAGCGCGGCGATCAACGGCCAGCCCGCCGAGACGACATAATGCCAGTCCGCCCGGTCGAGCAGCAGCGTCAACACCGTCAGCGCGGCAAAGCTGGTCAGCCCGACCCAGGCCTGCAACCGCAGCGGCGCGATTTCATCCATTTGCTTCATCATTACCGCGCCCAGCGATCCGCACAGCGCCGCAGCCAGCACAAACACCATGCCGG
The DNA here is from genome assembly GCA_031375125.1 of Novosphingobium sp. GTDB lineage: Bacteria > Pseudomonadota > Alphaproteobacteria > Sphingomonadales > Sphingomonadaceae > Novosphingobium. The sequence goes on from JANMHL010000255.1 coordinate 2,218, forward strand.
TGGATATCGCAAAGCCCGGCTGCCAGACCACGATCAGCACCCCCGCCAAAGTCAGCGCGATCCCCAGCGCGCGGCGCCAGTGGACCCGTTCGCCCAGCATGATGATCGACAGCAACGTGGTAATCGGCACCCCGGCCTGACTGACCACGGCGGCCTCTGACGGGGAAACGCTTTTCAGCCCGATGAACAGCAGCGCAAAGGTTCCGCCGCCCATCAGCAGGCCCACGGTCAATATCCGCCAGCTTGGTCGCGGCATCGGCCGCAGCCACGGCAGGGTGGCCAGCGCGACAATCGCAAAACGCAGCGCGCCATACATCAGTGGCGGGATGTTCCAGGTTGAGACGACCACTTTGCTGACGATATTGTTGAGCGCCCAGGCCAGACAGATCGCGATCAGAATGAGGAAATCGCGCAGGCTCACGCAGCGGGCCGGGCACGTTTGCGCAGCCACAGGATCGACCAGTCGCCGTTGACCCTGCGCTCCGCAATCCGCAGCCCAGCGCGGCGGCAGGCCCGGCGGACCTGCGCCTCTTGCGTTTCGAGCAAGCCCGCCAGCAGCAAGTGCCCGCCGGGCAGCAGATGCTCGGCAAAGTGCGGCGCCAGATCAATCAATGGCCCGGCCAGAATGTTGGCGATAATCAGATCATAGGGCCCACGCGCGACCAGCAGCGGATGCTCCATCCCATCGGCTGCGAGCATGGTCAGTTCGCCCGGCTGCGCGCCGATTGCGACACCATTGGCGGCGGCATTATCCAGCACGACATCAATGCAAACCGCATCAATGTCGCTCGCGGTGGCCAGCGCGTGCGGCCAAAGGTGCAGCGCGGCAAAGGCCAGCAGGCCAGTGCCGGTGCCGATATCGGCGCAGTTGCGGACCACGATCCCGCGCGCCTTCATCGCGCCCAGCATTTCGAGGCACCCGGCGGTGGTCGCGTGCTGGCCGGTGCCAAACGCCTGACTGGCCGGGATCACGAAATCGCGGACACCCGGTGCGGCAAGCGACGGATGATCGGGGGTGTGGACGTAGAACCGGCCGGCGCGAATTGGTTCCAGCCCTTGCTGGCTGAGCGTCAGCCAGTCGACATCTGGCAGCTTTTCGACCAGCAGGTTCGGCGCGCGCTTGCCAAACAGCGCGGCAATGGCGGCCTTGTCACGGCGGATCGGCGGGCGGTCCATCCAGACTTCAAGCTGCCAGTCGTCGGGCTTGTCTTCAGCGATTTCGCTGCCAGAAATGACGATCTCCGGATCCCAATCGTGCGCGTCCTCATGCGCCAGCAGCGCTGCTTCGATCACCCCGCGCGGGGCCAGAGCGATCAGTTTCCAGCTCATTTTGTGGCGGCTTCCTTGGCCAGCCGCTTGGACAGACGGTCGCTGCCGCCTGCGGCATAGGCGATGCAGGCGCGGGGCGTGGTCAGTGGTTCCTTGCCCGACAGCCGTCCGAGCAAATCGCTACCACCCGGATGCGGGGTCAGTAGCAGATCGCAGGGCAGGGCCTCAATCACGCGCAGGCCCGCGCGAGCCGCTTCGACCCGCTCAGGGTGCTGGGTGAAGTGGTAATCATCGGAGGAAATTGTACTGATGCTGTCAGCATAGGCGATCGTCAGGCATTTGCTGCCCTCGCAGCTTTGCCAGGTCCAACTGGTCGATCCGGGCGAGTGGGTCGGATTGGTGTGCATGGTAAAGCGGGTGCCGCCGACGTTCAGCGATCCGCCAGGCAGCACCCGGTCAACCCGCGCCGGGGCCATTGGATACTTGGCCAGTAGCGCGGCTTGCGGGTCTTCGGGAACAGCCTTGCCGGTGCGCATGGCTGTCGCAGCGCCGGGGCTGACCAGCAACTTGGCTCCGGTAGCTTTCTGAATCGCCGCCATCCCGCCGACGTGGTCAAAATGTTCGTGGGTCATCAGTAGCCATTTGATCTGGCGCGGGTTAAAACCAAGCGCTTTGATATTGGCCAGCACGTGCGGTGCGGCATCCTCTGGACCGGTGTCGATCAGCACCAGTCCGGCCTTGGTTTCGATCAGCACCACGGTGATCCCGCAAGTGCCGACGTACCAGGTCTTGCCGTGGATGTACGCGGGCGGGGCAGGATCGGACCAGCCGTCCCGCGTGCCGCAGGCGGCGGCGATATCGACACTGGCGGCGGGGCGCATTGCCGGCTCAACCGTACCGAGCGTTAGCAATGCAAGGGCGGCAACAGCGGTTCTACCGTACATAGGAAGCTCCATTGGCGTCCAGCACCGCGCCGGTCATGCTTTCAGGCGCGTCGAGCCCGCAATAGACCGCCATGCTGGCGATCTCTTCTGGCGTGGCGACCCGGCCGAGCGGGATATCCGCCAGCAGCCCGGCGCCGCCCCGGCTGGCGAGGTAATCACCGGCCATCGCGGTGTCGGTAAAGCCGGGACAAATCGCATAGCTCATCACGCCTTTGCTGGCATAGTGCCGGGCGATGGTCTTGTGCATCGCGATCATTCCGCCTTTAGCCGCGGCATAGTGCCAGTGATCGGGCGAATCCCCCCGGTGCGCGGCGCGGCTGGCGATGTGGACAATCCGCCCGGCGCGTTCCTGCGCCAGCCAGTGCTTGACCGCATAGCGCGATAGCGCGGCCGCAGCAGTCAGGTTGATCCGCAATGCGTCTTCCCAATTATCCAGCCATTCGATGTCCGACAGACTGATCGGGTTGGCCACGAACTGCCCGGCGTTGTTGACCAGCAGGTCGATCCGGCCATGGGCAGAACGCGCCAGTGCCTCGTCCCACAACGCCGCAGGGGCGGTTGGGTCGGTCAAGTCCGCCGCAATCGTCTCGGCATCGGCCGCGCGGGTAGCATGGCCGATCACGCGCACCCCGCGTGCGCGCAGCCCCTGCGCGATGGCAGCGCCAATCCCGCGCGAGGATCCGGTTACAAGAGCAGTCAGCTGGGTCATGCGGCGGTATTGGCGCAGCGGCGGGCCGGAAACAAGCGCGACATCTGCCTCAAGGTGCATTGCCGCAAATTTCGCCCTTAGTCAGCTTGCGCGGACCCGCGTTTTGGGTAAGGGGAATGTCGCGAATGGGGGCTTGTTTGCCCCCGGCTGACCAACCCAAGGGGATGTGCCGCAGATGGCTGCCACAAAGAACCGCCCGATTTCGCCACATATACAAGTGTGGCGCTGGGGACCGGCGATGCTGGTTTCAATCCTCCACCGCGTTACTGGCAATGGCCTGGCCGTGGTTGGCATGGCCGTGCTGCTCTATTGGCTGGGCTCGCTCTCGGCGGGGCCGCAGGCTTACGGCGCGTTTCTGGGCCATGCCTCTGCTTGGTATGGCAAAGTCGTGCTGGTCGGGCTGACCTGGGCGTTCTTCAACCACATGGCTTCGGGCCTGCGCCACTTCGTGCTCGATATCGGGGCCGGATATGAATTGAAAAGCAACGCTGCCTGGTCGGTCTTCACGCCGCTGGCCGCCTTGGCTGCAACCGTGCTGACCTGGGCCGTGATTGTCATCAAGTAAGGACATAGACGATGGGTAACGGAACCTCGATCGGCCGCGTTCGCGGACATGGCTCGGCTCATTCGGGCTCGCACCACTGGCTGCTGCAACGCTATACCGCGTTCGGCAATCTGGTGCTGGGGCTGTGGCTGCTGGGCTCGCTGGTCACGATGCAGGACTATACGTTTGAAACAGTGGCGACCTGGGCCTCTAGCCCGATCCCGGCGCTGGGGCTGATGCTGTTCGTGATTTCCACTTTCTGGCACGCCCGGCTGGGCCTGCAGGTGGTGATTGAAGATTACGTGCACGAGCCCGCCAACAAGGTGATCGCGATGGTCCTGCTCAACCTTGTTGTTTTCGCTGCGGTCGCCGCCGGATTGTTTTTCCTGGCGCGGCTGCAAATCGTTGGCACGGCCACGTCCGTTTCGGGCGGAATGGTCAAAGCCGCCATGCAATCCATGATGGGAGGCCGCTGATATGGCTGACGCCACCACCAAGCCTGCCTACAAGATCATCGACCACACCTATGACACCGTCGTCGTCGGCGCAGGTGGATCGGGCCTGCGCGCCACGATGGGCAGCGCCGAGGCGGGCCTGAAAACCGCCTGCATCACTAAGGTTTTCCCGACCCGCAGCCACACTGTCGCCGCACAGGGCGGGATCGCCGCAAGCTTGCGCAACAACAGCCCG
>JANMHL010000257.1:0-2119 GCA_031375125.1 Novosphingobium sp.
CTTGGCCGGATCGTCCTTGTCGAACGCCTCGTGCATGAACCCGGTCCCGGCATGGGTGGCGCGCAGTGTCTTGAGGCTCCAGGCGATCACCGCGTCGTCATCGCTCGATAATGCGCGCAGAATGATCGACATCGGCCAGACTTGTCCTTCGCCGATGTGCGGCCCGCCGATCCCTTCGGCGGCGCTCCCTTTGAAAAACCACGGATTGGCCTCGCTCCAGACCGCCGCTGCAGTCGTCCGCCACAGCGGGTAATCGGCAGGCAGGCAGCGCAGATAGGCAAGCCCCAGCAGTGAAGGGACGTTGGCATCGTCCATGAACAAGTGGTTGCCGTAACCATCGGTTTCATAGGCCAGCACCTGCCGCCCATCGGGCAGTTGCATCACCCCGTGCGCGAATACCGCCTGCTCCACCTCACTAGCGAGCGCGCCGGCCTCATCGGCCAGCGCGGTGTCCTGCAACACCGCCCGCGCCATGGTCGCCAGTTCGCGCAGCGTAGCGACGGCGAACAGATTGCCGGGGATGTTGCAAGGGAAGGTGCAGGCATCGTCAGATGGGCGGAAGGCGGAATGGATCAGGCCGTGCTTCTTGGTTGGCACGCCCACCCCAGCCAGCGTGGTTTCGGTCGGCTGGGTGCTCTGGCGCTGAAAGCGATAGGGTCCAGGGCCGGTTAAACGTTGCTGCTCCTTGAAGGTGGCGACGATCAGCCTGGCCGCCGCCGCCCAGGTTGTGTCAAACGGCTCCACATCGCCGCTGGCCTGCCAGTAATCGTGGGCGAGCCGCAGGACATAGCACAGCGAATCGACCTCCCACTTGCGCTCGGCCACGCCGGGTTTCATCTCGGTCTGGTCGGATTTTGACCAATGCAAGCCATCGCGCGAAGCCGGATCGCGGGTGAAGGCATTGGCATAGGGATCGAGCAAAACGCAGCGCGCATGGCGGCGGATCAGCCCGCGATAGAGCTGCTGCAAATTCTCATCCCCGCGCACCAGGTGCAGATAGGGCCGCAATTGCGCCGCCGAATCGCGCAGCCACAACGCGTCGATATCGCCAGTAATGACAAAGGCATCGGCCTTGCCCTGCGCGGTGCCCATAAACACCGTGGTATCGAGCGTGTTGGGGAAACAGTTCTGGAACATCCAGGCCAATTCCGGATCGCGGATCAGGCCGGAAACCCGGTCAATCTCCCGCTCCACCACTTTGCTGACGAAGCGGCGCTGGGCCAGGGCGGGACGGTTAGACTTCATTCTGGCGATCTCCTGCGCGCCCAATGATCCCGGCACGAGCAACATTGCCGCACTGGCGGCGATGAACTGGCGGCGACTGGCTTGGGGCGCTAACACCGGGATAGTGGTGGCCTGTCAGCGCTTTGGGTTCAAGCCCCTACGCGGCGCTTGCCAACCGCGCGGTGCCGATTAGGCTCTGCGGAAACGGAAGAGGACCAGCCATGCCCACCCAACAGCCCAACGGCATCCATCACATCGCGATTATGAGCGCGAACATGAAGGAGCAGCTGACCTTCTTCACGCAGGTGATGGGCTTTCCGCTGGTCGGGCTGTTCGAAATGCACGGCGTACCCGGCGGCAAACACGCGTTCCTGAAGATGGATGAGGCGAGCTATTTCTCGGTGGTGGAACTGGCCGGGATTGCCGAAGTGCCTTCAACGCTTGGCATCACTCACGCCGGGACCGGCGCGGGCAAGTGCGCGGCGGGCACCATGCAACACCTCGCCTTCCGCGCGCCCGATGAGGCTGGCCTCATCGCGATGCGCAACCGCATCCGCAGCCATGGCGTCCCGGCCATTGGCCCAATCGGGCATGGCTTTTGCAAATCGATCTACTTCGCCGGGCCAGAAGGGCTGACGCTGGAAGTCGCCTGCAAAGTCACCGACGTCGATCCTGCCCGCTGGGTTGATCCGGCTGTACTGTCGCAGTGCGGAATTTCAGGCGACGAGGCGCAGACGATGCTCAATCCGGCGCCCTGCGCGGCCGATGTGCCGGTGGCCCAGCCGGCCTATGATCCGGCAGTGCCAAACATGGCCTATCCGCCCGAAACCCTAAAGGCGATGCTGGCCGCACCCGATGCAGCGATCACCATGCAAGGAACGTATGATAAGCCGCC
>JANMHL010000260.1:0-5414 GCA_031375125.1 Novosphingobium sp.
GAGCTTGCCCCATTCGGCCTCATCCTCGGGCAGGGCGAGGACGGTCGCAATCGTCTCGTCTTTGTCGAGCGCCGGCAGCAGGTTGACGATCGGACGCCCGCGCGTGGCCGGGCCGCCTTCGGGCAGCTTCCACACTTTCAGCCGGTAAACTTTGCCTGCTGTCGAGAAGAACAGCACCGGGTTGTGGGTGCTGGTGACGAACATCGTGGTGACCACGTCTTCGTCCTTGGTCGCCATCCCGGCGCGGCCCTTGCCGCCGCGATTTTGGGCGCGGAACGTCGATAGCGGGGTGCGCTTGATATAACCGTCCATCGTGACGGTGACGACCATTTCGCTGTGCTCGATCAGGTCTTCATCGTCGATCCCGTCCCACGCGGCAGTGATTTCAGACTTACGCGGGGTGGCATAGGCGCTGCGAATTGCGACCAGTTCGTCGCGCATCACGCCATAGAGTTTCACCCGGTCGGCCAGGATCGAGAGTAGCTCTTCGATCGCCAGCGACAAAACCTTGAGCTCGTCGCCGATTTCGTCACGGCCCAGCGCGGTCAGGCGGTGCAGGCGCAGGTCAAGGATCGCGCGGACCTGAACCTCTGACAGGCGGTACGTCCCCCCGGCCTGCTCCGCATCCGGCTCAATCGCTTCGACCAGCCGGATATACTGCGCGATCTCACCAATTGGCCAATCGCGGGTAACCAAGGCTTCGCGCGCGGCCGCCGGATTGGGCGAGCCGCGAATGATCCTGACCACTTCGTCAAGGTTGGTGACCGCCACAACCAGCCCGAGCAAGATGTGCGCCCGGTCGCGCGCCTTGTTCAGTTCGAACTTGGTCCGGCGGGTAATGACTTCTTCGCGGAAGGTGATGAACGCCGCGATGATATCGCGCAGCGCCAGCGTTTCAGGGCGGCCGCCACGGATCGCCAGCATATTGGCCGGAAAGCTCGACTGCGCGGGGGTGTTGCGCCAGATCTGGTTGAGCACAACCTCGGCGCTGGCATCGCGCTTGAGGTCAATCACCACGCGCACGCCAAGCCGGCTTGATTCGTCGCGAATGTCTGAAACGCCTTCGATCCGCTTGTCCTTGGCGGCTTCGGCCAGCTTTTCCACCAATCCGGACTTGCCGACCTGATAGGGAATCGAGGTCAGCACGATCGAGCGGCGGTCACCCCGGCCTTCCTCAACTTCGTGCCGCGCGCGCATGATGATCGATCCGCGCCCGGTCAGATAGGCCGAACGCGCCCCGGCGGTGCCGAGGATCAGCGGGGCGGTCGGGAAATCGGGCCCCGGAATGAATTCGATCAATTCTTCCGAAGTGATCGCGGGGTTTTCCATGTAGGCCAGACAGCCGTCGATCACTTCGCCCAGATTGTGCGGCGGAATGTTGGTCGCCATGCCAACCGCGATCCCGCCCGCGCCGTTGACCAGCAGGTTGGGGAACCGCGCCGGCAGCACGGTCGGTTCTTCGCGTGAACCATCATAGTTCACGGTAAAATCGACGGTATCCTTATCGAGATCGTCAAGCAGGCTGTTGGCGACCTTGGCCAGCCGCGCTTCGGTATAGCGCATCGAGGCCGGGGCATCGGGGTCCATCGAGCCAAAGTTGCCCTGGCCATCGACCAGCGGCACCCGCATCGACCAATCCTGCGCCATCCGGACCAGCGCCATGTAGATCGCGCTGTCACCATGCGGGTGATAGTTGCCCATCACGTCGCCAACGATCTTGGCGCATTTGCGATAGGGCCGTCCCGCGACCATGCCGCCTTCTTGCGCGGCGAACAGGATCCGGCGGTGGACCGGCTTGAGCCCGTCACGAACATCAGGAAGCGCGCGGCTGACGATCACGCTCATCGCGTAATCGAGGTAGCTGGTCTTCATCTCATCGACGATGTCGATGCGCTGAAATTCACCCAATGGACCAACTGGTTCGGGGGTGGATTCGGGGATATCGTTTTCGTCGCTCACGCGGGGTGGGTCACTTGTATTGTTTCGGCCAAATTCGGATCATTTGGCCCTAGGGCAAAGCCTGCGACAGAGCCATCCAAAGCGGCCCGGACAGGCGTTTTTTCCACACCTTGCGCGGCAATGCTGAATGCAGGGCGCTGGCGCCATTCAATCGCCGTTCAACCGCGCGGGCATAGTGCGCCGGGGTGTTGCCAAGGGGGTGTTCTAGCGCCTATGGCGAGCAAGAGGAAGTTGCCCCACCGATGCGCACGAAAGATGCGTAATCCGGTGGTTGCCAAGGAGAAGATTGCAATGGTTCGTGCCACGATTTTGACCCGCACTGCACTGGGAATGGCGCTTGCTCTGGGCGTTGCCACCGGCGGCCTGGCGCTGCCGGCCGCAGCCAAGGAAAAGAAGCCCGAAGCGCCAAAGATCGCGCCTTCAAAGCCGTTTATCGCGCCGTATGTGGCTGCCAAGGACGGTCTGGACAAGGCTTCAAAGCGGCAGGACGTGATTGACGCGCAAACCGTAGTCAAGAATGCCGAAGCCGCTTATCGCAGCGCCACGGGCAAAAAGGCCCGCGATGAATCGCGCGCCAAATACGATGCGTCGGTCGCCGCGCTAGGCACGCTGCTCCAGCCTGAAAAGGATTTGCTGGAAAAGGCCTTTGCAGTTGCAACCACCCCGGACGACAAGTTCATTGCCGGGCAGCTAGCGCTGACGCTGGGTCAGTTGGCATTCGACAAGACGATGCAGCGCCGCGGCCTGCTGTCGATGGTTGATAGCGGCAAGCTGTCCCCGGCTGATAACGCCAAGTTCCAGTTTTATATCGGCGGCTTGTCCTATGACATGAAGGAATATCCTGCGGCCCGGGCGTCGTTCCAGGCGGCGATCGCTGGCGGTTATACCGAAAGCGGCGTTGATGGCCTGCTGGCCGACGCCTATTTCAACGACAATATGCCGAACGAAGGCCTGAAAGTGCTTGATGACACGATCACCAAGCGCGGCGCAGCGGCACCCGAAGACTGGATCCGCAAGGGCATTGTCGTGGCCTACAAGGGCAAGATGCCGGCCTATGCGATCAAGTTCGCGACCCGGCTGGTCGAAGGCTATCCGACCCAGGAAAACTGGGCACTGGCACTGTCGGTGGTCCGCGACATGAGCACGTTCCAGAATCAGGAGCAGATCGATCTGCTGCGCTTGATGGGGCGGACCAACAGCTTTTCCGAATCGCGCGACTATATCGAATACATTCAGGCCGCCGATCCGCGCCGCCTGCCAGCGGAATCGCTCAAGATCGTCAACCTTGGGGTGGCTGCAGGCAAGCTGCAGTTGAGCGATCCGTTCGTGGCCGATGCCAAGTCAATCGCGTCCGCGCGGATGGCCGAAGACAAAGCCTCGCTGGTGGCGATGGAGCGCGATGCCCGTTTGCCCAGCGCGACTGCGGCATCGGCAATGGCCGCCGGTGACGCATTCCTGAGCCATGACAACGCCGCCAAGGCTGAGGAAATGTACAAGATCGCGCTGACCAAGCCCGGCGTCGATGCGCCGCGGGCCTTGAACCGGCTGGGGATCGTCCAGTCCGATCAGGGCCGCTATGCCGAAGCGCAGGAAACGTTCGCCAAGGTAACCGGCGCCCGCGTTCCGATCGCCCAGCTGTGGTCAGCTTATGCCAAGAGCAAGCTGGTTGCTCCGACTGCTCCAGCGGCTGCCAACTAAGCCGGACGGACAAGTCTAACGAAAAGGGCGGCCCGCAACGGCCGCCCTTTTTCGTTTGCGGTTCAGCGCGGCAACTTTTCCGCCGCGGCCAGATCTGCGGGTGTGTTGATATTGCTGGTCGCCCGGTCAAGCAACACCGCGCGCGCGCCGATTGCTTCGGCGAAGGCCCGCATCGAATGCCGACCGTCACCGTGCAGGATCTTTTCCAGCGGCGCGATCGCGCTGACCGGCCACAGCCCAACCACGGGTTGATCGGCCAGATAGGCCGGAGCGGGGTGAAGCGCTGCCAACAGGTCTTCGGGCAGATCGACGGAATCGACGCCGCAGCTCAACACCAGCTCATAACCCTCGTCGCGCGCGTCATAAAGTGCTGCGGCAATCCCGCCAAGCGGACCCATGCCGGGGCGCGGCCGGTCAGGCAGGGTTGGGGCAGGGGCGTGTTCACGGCCGACCACCACCACCTTCTCGCACCAGCCAGAGAGCAGATCGACTGCGCGGACCAGCAGGGTTTCTCCGGCCAGTTCAGCCAGCGCCTTATCGCTGCCGAAACGGGTGGATTTTCCGCCTGCCAAGACCGCGCCGAGGATCATGGCGCTACCGCTTCAGCCGCTCGGCATGCCAGGCGACATGATCGGCCATGAAGCTGGAGATGAAGAAATACGAATGGTCATAGCCCGGCTGCATCCGGATCGTCGCCGGGATCCCGGCCTTGCGTGCAGCCATCACCAACAGCCCGGTCTTGAGCTGTTCGTGCAGGAAATTGTCGGCTTCGCCCTGATCAATCAGCAGATCAGGCAGCCGCGCGCCGTCCTCGATCAGGGCGCAGGCGTCATATTCGCGCCAGGCCGTTTGATCGGGGCCGAGGTAGCCGCCGAGCGCTTTTTCACCCCAAGGGCAGTTCATCGGGCTGACGATCGGCGAAAAAGCGCTGACCGAGCGGAACCGATCGGGATTGCGCAAGCCCATCGTCAGTGCACCGTGGCCGCCCATGCTGTGCCCGGTGATCCCTTGCCGAGCCAGGTCGGCCGGGAGGTGCTGCGCGACCAAGGCGGGCAGTTCCTGTTCGATATAGCGGCGCATCTGGTAATGCTGCGCCCACGGCGCCTGGGTTGCATCAACATAGAACCCGGCACCCTTGCCGAAATCATAGCCCTCATCATCCGGCACATCATCACCGCGCGGGCTGGTGTCAGGCGCGATCAGGATGATCCCATGTGCCACGCAAGCCGCGCGAAACTCGCCCTTTTCGGTAACATTGGCGTGGGTGCAGGTAAGGCCGGACAAATACCACAGCACTGGCAGCTTGGCGCCGGGTTCATGGTCCGGCACGAACGCAGAAAAGGTCATCGGCGTGCCGGTGGCCTCGCTCTGATGCGAAAAGACGCTTTGCGTGCCGCCATGACTGCGGATTGTGCTGATAAGTTCCATCGGCGCATTTGCCCGCTGGCAGGCCGTGTTGGCAACAACAATCGGTGCAACAATTGCAGAGCCCGGCGGGCTGGATTTTATGTTTAGAGAGGGAAGGTGGTGGACGCACTTGGGCTCGAACCAAGGACCCGCTGATTAAGAGTCAGCTGCTCTACCAACTGAGCTATGCGTCCGTATCGCGAACGGGCCAGCGGCCCGGCGAAGGCGTGGCCTATAACGGCTCGCTCGCAGGGTGCAACCCCCCTTGCGACACTGCTAGCTCAGGCCCCCGCTGCCCCTTCGCTCGCGGCTCCAGCGTTCGATCGCCATGATCGTGCCGATGCAGATCA
>JANMHL010000286.1:0-4864 GCA_031375125.1 Novosphingobium sp.
AAAGCCATGCCAGCAACCCAGCGACTGGGTGTAGTCTGCTGGATTAGCGTCATAGGCGGCCATATCCCTGCGCATGATCCCTGCGGTGTACTTGGCAATTTCGAGCCCGGTCTTGAACCGATTTTGCAGCCGCATCCGGGCGACGGATTCGGCGTCGATCCCGTCCCAGTTGGCGTTCTGGGCGATGGTTTGCTTGGCGTTGGCAAGGCTGTCAGAATAGGTCACTGGAATTCTCCGTGGGAACTGTTGTGCCGCAGATAGCGCGAAGACCGAGCGCTGCGTAACAGAAATTACAACAATTCTTGTCTAACTGCGCCCATTCCGCCGTAATGGCTTGCAACATTGTAAAGTTAGTGACAAACTATCGCTATGGCTGAAACCGCTTTCCTGGCCGGACCCGCAATCCGCCGCCTGCGCCGCCGCGAGGGGTTAACCCAGGCGGCAATGGCGGTGCGGCTCGCGATCTCGCCCAGCTATCTCAATCTGATCGAGCGTAATCAGCGGCCATTGTCGGCCCGCCTGTTGGTACAACTGGCCGAAGCGTTCGATTTTGATCCGCGGAGTCTGCGGCAAGACGAGGCAGTCGGCGGGGTCGACGGCCTGAAACGCCGCCTCGCTGATGAACGCTTTGCCGATCTGGCGATTGACCGAGACGAGATTGCCGAATGGCTGGCCGCCGCACCGCAAGCTGCGTTGGCCTTTGCCCGTTTGTATGATGCGGGTGGGGGCGCAGCGGGCGCCGAAGCCAGCGACCCGATGGATCTGGCCCGGCGCGAGATTGAGCGCTGGCGCAATCACTTCGCCGATCTGGACGCTGCGGCAGAGGAACTGGCCGACGAGCTGCGGCTGTCCAACGCCGATATCGGCGCTGCGCTGGCCGAACGGCTGCGCCAAAAGCACCAGCTGTCGCTGCGGGTCTTGCCAGTCGAGGTAATGCCCGATGCATTGCGGCGGCTTGATCTGCACGCCCGGCAGTTGCAGCTGTCCGAACTGCTTGATCAATCCTCGCGCAATTTCCACGTTGCCGTGCAACTCGCGCTGCTCGAGCAGGGCGAGGCGATCACCGCGATTGCCGATGGCGCCCAGTTTGCCGACCGCGCTGCCTGGCGGCTGTTCCGGCGACACCTGGCGGGCTATTTCGCCGCTGCATTATTGATGCCCTATGGCCGGTTCATGCGGGCTTGCGAGGCAACGGGGTACGATCTGACGATCCTGCAGCGCCGCTTCAATGTCGGGTTTGAACAATTGGCCCACCGGCTGACCACGCTGCAACGGGTCGGCCAGCGCGGATTGCCATTCTTCATGGCCCGGATCGACCGGGCCGGACAGTTTTCCAAGCGCTATGCCGGGGCCAGTGGCACGGCGCTGCTGGAAAGCGATGTCGCCTGTCCGCTGTGGAACGTCCATCGCGGGTTCGAGCAAGCGGGACGGATTCAGGTTCAGACGATCAGCTTTGCTGAAACCATTGGGCAGGAAAGCGACTGGTTCACCATGGCCCGCAGTGTCGAAGGGACCGGCGCACCGGGCGGAGAAGCGGCGCAATTTGTGGTGGTCTTGGGCCTTGAGGCCCGGCTTGCCGCGCAATTGGCGCAATCGCGCGGGTTATCGCTCGATCCGGGGCAAGCGATGCGGATCGGTCCGGGCTGCGCGCGCTGTCACCGGGCCGATTGCCAGCAGCGTTCCTTGCCCCCACGCGGTGCAGTGCTGCAATTCGATGAACGTAGCCGCGGCCTGACCCCGTTTGCCATCATCCCTTAACCAGTATTTGTAAAGTTTACCGACATTTCACTTCTGCTGGTTAGGCAGGGCGCTGGTATCCAGCAAAGGGCCCTGCGCAGGCGATGATCCGGCTATTCAAGCATTACATTCCCCACGCCGTGGTCTTGCTCGGCCTGATCGATATCGCGTTGCTGTTTTTTGCGGCTGATTTCGGCTGGCGGCTACGGGCCAGCCAGATCGGGATTGACGCTGGGACGATCGCATCGCGGTTCTGGCAGCTGACCGGATACACAGGTATCATCTTGCTCGCGATGATCGCGGTCGGGGTCTACGGGTCTGAGGCGCTGCGCTCAATGCGCTTTGCAACGGCGCGATTGCTGGTCGCAACCAGCCTGGGCATCATCGCCCTGGCATTTGTTGATTTCCTGTTCGGCGGCCAGAATTTTTGGCGCTCGGTCCTAGCTTACGCGATGGCCGGTTCGATCATCGTGCTGATGCTGAACCGTTTGGTAGTTGGCGGTATCCTGGGCGCGTCGGCGTTTCGCCGCCGGGTGCTGGTGCTGGGTGCCGGTGACCGGGCCAAACGTTTGCAACAGCTGTCCGAGCGGCCCGAAAGCGGCTTCGTGATTGTCGGCAATGTCGCGATGACTGAAAGCGTTCCGGTAATCGAACAGGCAATCGCCCGCAGCGCAATCAGCAACTTGACCCGCTATGTCGAAAATCTGGGGGTCAGCGAAGTGGTGCTGGCGCTGGAGGAACGGCGCAATTCTTTACCGCTGTCGGACCTGCTTCGGATCAAGACCACCGGGGTCCACGTCAACGACTTTTCCAGCTTTATTGAGCGTGAGACCGGGCGGATAGACCTCGATACGGTCAACCCGTCGTGGCTGATCTTCTCAGACGGATTTTCTTCTGGCCGGGCCATTTCCGGCGCGGCCAAGCGGATGTTCGATATCACCGCCAGCCTGCTATTGCTGGTTTTGGCCGCGCCGGTGATCGCGTTGTTTGCGGTGCTGGTGAAGATCGACAGCAAAGGCCCGGCTTTTTACCGCCAGCCGCGCGTCGGGCTGTACGGCGAGCTGTTCGATGTCATCAAGCTGCGTTCTATGCGAACCGATGCCGAAGTTGGCGGGGCCCAGTTTGCGCAAGAGAACGATCCGCGGGTGACCCGGCTTGGCCGGTTTATCCGCAAGGTCCGAATTGATGAGTTGCCACAGACCTGGTCGGTCCTGACGGGCGAAATGAGCTTTGTCGGCCCGCGCCCGGAACGGCCGCAGTTCGTGGCCGAACTTGAAGAACAGCTGCCGTTTTATGCCGAGCGCCACATGGTCAAGCCGGGCATCACGGGCTGGGCCCAGATCAACTATCCCTATGGCGCCAATCTGGAAGATTCGCGGCACAAGCTGGAATTCGATCTCTATTACGCCAAGAATTACACCCCGTTCCTCGATCTGCTGATCCTGCTTCAGACGCTGCGGGTGGTGCTGTGGCACGAGGGGGCGCGCTGATATGCTCGCTTCGCAAACCGCCTGGGCCGGGATCGACGTAGCCGCGTGGAGCGCCGGGGCGCTGGCCTGCCTGCTTGCTGCGGCCTGGCTACAGAGCCGCCGCGACCGGTTCGGTTCGGCCCGACCGGCGCTGGTGGCGGCGCTGGTGCTGAGTGGTGGCTGGGCAATGACTGGAGCAATCCTGGGGATTGGATCTGGGATCACGGCAATTGCCGAGAGTCTGCGCAATCTTGGCTGGATCTTTGCGATTTACCGCCTGTTTGAGATCGACGGCCGTCATGCGTCGATGAAGCCGGTTCGCCCGATGTTGGTGGCGCTGGCCTTTGTTGAGCTGCTGCAGGTCGCCAGCGTTGGTTTGTTGGCCCAGCGTGGCTCGGTCCCGCTGGGGCTGCACGAACTCGCTTCGTTGCATTTGCTGGTCGCAATCGGCGGATTGGTGCTCACCCATAATCTTTACGGCGGAGCCTCGCAGCAAGCCCGACTGGTGCTGCGCTGGCCCGCTGCTTCGCTGGCCTTGCTGTGGATTGTCGATCTCAACCACAACGCCATTGCTTTCCTGTCGGATGACATTCCCCACGTCACTGCCGCGCTGCGCGGGTTGCTGGGGATCCCGATCGCCGGACTGCTGGTGCTGGGGGCTGCCGAACGCAGCGAAGAATTGCGTTTTCAACCATCGCGCGCAGTTGCGTTCCAATCGGTTTCGCTTGTGCTGATTGGTGCCTACCTCGTCGCGATGGTGGCGGCGGCGCAGTGGCTGGCCTTTGCCGGAAGCAACTATTCGGTTTTGCTCCAGGTCAGCTTTGTCGTGATCGCATCAATTGCCGCGCTGGCCTTGGCGACGTCGCAGAGATTGCGCGGCTGGCTAAGGGTCACGGTGATCAAGCATCTGTTCCAGCACCGCTATGATTACCGCGCCGAATGGCTCCGGCTTAACCGCACAATCGGCCAAGCCGGACCCGACGGCGCGCCGCTGGGTGAGCGGGTGATCCGATCCTTGGCTGACATCGCCGAAGCCCCGGCCGGGCTGCTGCTGACCAGCGGTGACAGTGGTGAATTGGTCCTTGCTGCCCGCTGGCAATGGCCAACGGCGGACGTGCCGGTAGTGGCGCTGACGGTGGCCGATGCCCGGACATTTGAGCGCGATGGCTTCATCGCCGATCTCGATCAGCTGCGCGCCGCCCCCGATCCAGCGCACCCGCTGCCTGATTGGCTGGTATCCGATCCCAAGGCCTGGGCGCTGGTGCCGCTGCTCCATTTCGACCGGATGGTTGGGATGGTGGTGTTGGCCCGGCCCAGCAATGCGCGTCGACTCGATTGGGAGGACTTTGATCTGCTGCGGGTCGGCGGGCGGCAGCTTGCGTCCTATCTGGCCGAACACGCCGGGCAAGCCGCGCTGGCCGAGGCCGCCCGGTTTGATGATTTCCACCGCCGGATCGCCTTCGTCATGCACGATATCAAGAACCTCGCCAGCCAGATGGGCTTGCTCGCCCGCAATGCTGAGATGCACGCCGACAATCCGGAGTTCCGGGCCGATATGCTGGTCACCCTGCGCAATTCGACCGACAAGTTGAATGCGTTGATCGCCCGCCTGTCGCGCTACGGCTCGGCTGCAATCGAGGCACTGGTGCCGGTGAGGG
>JANMHL010000331.1:0-13545 GCA_031375125.1 Novosphingobium sp.
ATCCCCCAGTCATCGCGCTGGATGCTGGCTTCATAGGCCAGCGCTGGTGAAGACAGGACAAGCGCCAGTGCGGTGAGCGCGGCCAAGGTACGCATGATCATTTCCCCGTTTGACAGGCCCGCGATAGTGCGCTGCCGAACACGGGAGGGCAAGGGCCAGCCTCAGTCCTTGCGCCACCGTGCCATAAAGAAGCCGTCCAAGCCGCCCGCATCGGCCAGCATTCCGGGATCGGTACGCAGCCAGCCTTCAGCGGTCGGGGCCAGTCCGGCGGGCAGTTCATCGGCGCTGATCGGGTCTGGCATCAGCGTTACCTGCGCGGCCTGATCCTCGCCCTCTTCGGGTTCCAGCGAGCAAACTGCATAGATCAGCCTTCCGCCCGGCTTTACCCAGCTGACCGCGCGTTCCAGCAAGCCTGCTTGCAGTTCGGTCATTTCGGCGATCTGGCGCGGGCCGATCCGGTGCAGCACATCGGGGTGACGGCGGCAAGTGCCGGTCGCGGTGCACGGCGCGTCGAGCAGCACCGCGTCGAACAGCGCTTCCGGTTGCCAATCAAACGCATCAGCCTGAACCAACTCGGCAATTGTGGCAGTGCGGTCCAAATTGGCCTGCATCCGCTCCAGCCGCTTGGCGCTGCTATCGAGCGCGGTCACCTGCCACCCGGCGGCGGCGAGCTGCATCGTTTTGCCGCCCGGCGCGCAGCACAGATCGAGCACGCGGCGTCCTTCGCCCGGCCCCAGCAGCCGCGCAGGCAGGCTGGCGGCAAGGTCTTGCACCCACCAGACGCCTTCGTTGAAACCGTCCAGATTCTCCACCGCCGTGCCGCGCGGCAGCCGGACATGGCCGGAGGCGAGCGAGGTTCCGCCCAGCCGTTCAGCCCACTCGGCGGTGGCGGCGGGGTCTTTCAGCATCAGATCAAGCGGCGGCGGTACGGCGAGACCACTGGCGATTGCCAAAGCCCGCTCCCCCCAGCGCCCCTGCACGTCTTCGGGCAGCGTTGGCACGGCGGGCAGCTTCACCGCCTGCTTGACCAGCGCCGAAAACACCCCATGCGCCAGCCGCCGGGGGCCGCCGGTCAGCAGTTCCAGCCCGGTCGCAATCACCGCGTGGGGAGGGGTTTCCAGCCGGAGCCAGCCCGCCAGCATCAGCCGCAGTACTGAGCGCCCTTTGGCATCGGAGGCCAGCGGCAGCCGCGTGGCGCTGTCGATCAGCGCATCGAGATCAGTCAGCCAGCGCAGCGCCTCACCCGCCAACGCGCGGGCCAGCGCCTTGTCCGGGCCGCTGCGGATGCCTTGCAAAGCGCCATTGGCGGCCAGATCGAGCGTTTCGCCGCGGTTGAGTACAGCATCGAGCAATTTGAGCGCGCCCTTGCGCGCCGGGAAACCGGGAATGTCCATGGCGCTGCCCCTAGAGGTAATTGCCTTGCAGGGCCAGCGCGCGCTAAAAG
This sequence comes from Novosphingobium sp., assembly GCA_031375125.1. Classification (GTDB taxonomy): domain Bacteria; phylum Pseudomonadota; class Alphaproteobacteria; order Sphingomonadales; family Sphingomonadaceae; genus Novosphingobium. The sequence continues at coordinate 1,445 of JANMHL010000331.1, forward strand.
CCACCATGACCAATCGCGCCACCAAGCGTCCGGAGGCTTTCCAAAAGCCCGCCCACTGGACCACCGACCCCGCCCCCACGCCCGCCGCGATTGCGAACAGCAAAGACCCCGACGGCCTCTCCCCCACCCGCTACGGCGACTGGGTGCGCAAGGGCATTGCGATCGATTTTTAGGCTAGATCGGCCGGAACGTCACCGTCAGGCCGTCTTTCGGTTTCGGGATCGGCCAGGGTTGCCATTGCGGGGCATAGCCCGGTTCGATTTCGATCTGATAGCGGGTCAGGATCTGGGCCATCAGCACCTTGATCTGCATATAGGCAAAGTGCAGTCCGATACACATATGCGCGCCGCCACCGAACGGCACCCAGGCGTATTTGTGCCGCTTGGCCGTCATTTCCGGGGTGAAGCGCAGCGGATCAAACCGCTGCGGATCGGGCCAGTGGTTCGGGTCCATATGGACTGCCGAAGGACTGATCCCGACGCCGGTTCCGGCCGGAATCCGGTAGCCACCAAATTCGAAATCGCGCATCGCCCGGCGCGGCAAGCTGGGCACTGGCGGGATCAGCCGCAGCGCTTCCTTGAACGCCATCTCGGTCAGCTCCAGCTTGCCGAGATCGTCATAGGCCACGGGACGTCCGGCCCCGCCGGTCACTGCCAAGGCCTCGGCCCGCAGCTTGTCCTGCCATTCGGGGTTCTTGGCCAGCAGCCAGACCAGTGACGTTGCCGACGAAGTGATCGTATCGTGCGCCGCCATCATCAGGAAGATCATGTGATCGACCACTTCATCGACCGGCATCAGGCTGCCGTCTTCGTGTGTCGCCGTCGCGAACTGGCTGAACATATCCTGCCCGCCGCCGGTTTCGCGGCGCTTCAGTGTTTCCTTGGTGAAGTAATCAATGAGGAACTTACGCCCCGCCACACCCCGGCCCATCGCGGTGAACGGCAACGGTTTGCGGACCACGCCGACCGAAGCCGCGACCATATCGACAAACGCCTTGTTGATCGCGTCGGCCTCTTCGCCGAGCGGAACGCCCAGAAAGCTGTCGGCGGCCAGATCGAGTGTCAGTTGCTTGATCGCCGGATAAAATTTCAGCTCACGGCCCGACCAGGTCGCCACGCGGTCAGCAATCCCGCGGTTGAGCGCATCGGCATAGTGCCGCATCGGGCCGGGCTTGAACGCGATCGACAGCGCCCGGCGATCGGCCCGGTGGTGATCGAAATCGAGCAGCATCAGCCCGCGCGGGAACAGCAGATCGAGCACCGAGCCCCAACCCTGCGCCGAGGAAAAGTTCTTGTCGCGATCAAACAGCACCAGTTCGTTGGCGTCCGCGCCGAACAGCATGACCGAAGTGCGGCCAAACGCATTGTTGCGGAACACGTTGCCGTATTTCGCCCGCATCCGCTCACCAAACCCGATCGGATCGGCCAGCAGCGTGAGCGTGCTGCCCAGGACCGGCCAGCCATCCTCGCCTGGAATATGCTGGAGCGCACCCTTTGGCTGGGGCTGCGACCAATGGGTATATTGCGGAGCTGAAGGTGCGAGCGTGGCCATGGTGATCCTCGTTACTGACACCCATGTAAACTAACCGCGCGGTTAAATCCAGCCCAATAACTCGCGTCGGACCAGCGCCTCGAGCATCGCCATCCCGCTATCCGAGGTGTTGAGGCAGGCCAGTGCCGCGAACTGCGTGCCGCCCGCTTCCTCAAACTGTTCGCGCCCCCTGATCGCCAGTTCTTCCAACGTTTCCAGGCAATCAGCCGAAAAACCCGGCGCAGCGATGGCCATCCGGCGGGTGCCTTTGGCGCCTTCGGCGGCGATTACCGTGTCGGTGGCGGGCTCCAGCCATTTGGCCCGGCCAAAGCGCGACTGAAAGCTGACTTCGATCCGCAGATCGGGAAACTCGCCCGCCAAAGCCTCGCTCAGCAACCGCGCAGTTTTGCGGCAGTGGCAGTGGTAGGGATCGCCCAGATGGAGCGTGCGTTCGGGCATCCCGTGGAACGACAGCAGCAGCACTTCGGGAACGAAATCGAGCGTCTTCAGTTGCCGCGCGGTATCGGCCCGCAGCGCTTCGATATGCGCAGGGTCATCGTAATAAGGCGCCATCGAACGCAGCGCCGGTTGCCAGCGCATTGCCGCGAGGCAAGCCGCCAGCGCATCCATCGCGGTTGCAGTCGTCGCTCCGGAATATTGCGGATAGAGCGGGGCAAACAAAATGCGCTCGCACCCGGCCGCCTTCAGCGCTGCAATCTCGGCCCCAATCGCCGGGTTGCCGTAACGCATTCCCCAGCGGACCATCGCAGCATCGCCCAGCCGTTCTTGCAGCGCCGCCGCCTGCGCCTTGGTGATCGCGGCCAGCGGTGATCCGTCCGGCGTCCAGACTTGCGCATAGGCATGGGCGCTTTTGCTGGGCCGCGTGTTGAGCACGATCCCGTTGAGGATTAGCCACCAGACCAGTCGCGGGATTTCGACCACCCGGCGGTCTGACAGGAACTCTTTCAAATAGCGCCGCACCGCGCTGGTCATCGGCGCATCGGGGGTGCCGAGGTTGACCAGCAGCACGCCGACTTTGGGCGCGGCTATTGGCGGATGTCCGGGCGGCAGAGTCATGCTCCGCCGCCAAAGAACGGCAAGCTGCGCATCCGCTCGCTGCCCGCAGAGCGCAGCGCATTGGCAATCGCCGGGGGAGCGATGACCGCGCCCAGTTCGCCCGGATCAAACGGGTCGGCGTCGCTATCAATGAAATCCACTTCAATCTCCGGGCAATCGGCCAGCAACGGCAAGCCTAGCATCCCAAGTCGGCCGATTTTGGGCAACCCACCCGAAAAGGCAGTTGCGCTGCCCCGGGCCAATCCCAGCCCGAACAGCAAGCCGCCTTCGATCTGCTGCCGGGCGATATCGACATTCACGATCCGGCCAATGTCCGCGACTGCCGTCAATTTATCGACCCGCACCCCGCGCTCGTCCAGCCGGGCGCTGGCGATCAGCGCAATCCGGCCTTCGCGGGCACCCAGTTCCATCTTGAAGCACGCCAGCCCTTGACCGGTCCCTGCCGCGCCGCCGTTCCATTCGGCCAGCGTGGCGGCGCGTTGCAGGCAATTGGCGAGTTTAAGGTCATGCCCCAGCATCGCGATCCGATAGGACAGCGGCTCGCGCTTGGCGCGCCCGGCCAGTTCATCAATGAACGTCTCGATCAGGAACGCGCCGATCCCGTGCGAATTTCCGCGCAAGCGCCCGGTCGGCAGCGGGATCGCCACCGGCACGTGTTCGACCACCAGATGTTGGACCGCATAGACCGGAACCAGCCCGGCCATCGCCAACGGATCGCTGTGGTCCTGCTGCTCAAGCGCGGCGCGCGGGCTGTCCTGATCGAACAGCCGCGCACCGAATTCGCGGACCGTAGCGGGCATCGCGATCCGGATTTTCAGCGCGGTCAAGCTGCCATCGGGGGCCGCCCGAGCCGCCAGCACAGCGCGGGCCGGGGTGCGCGGCGGCTGGGCCAGATGCTCCTGCCAGCGTGACCAGATCAGTTGGACCGGCTTGCCGGCTTCCCGCGCGATCAGCGCTGCCTCGACCGCGTGGGCATGATCGAGCCGAGCATCGAAACTGCCGCCCGCCGGCATCGGGTAAATCACCACGCTATTGGCCGCCAGCCCCAGCGCCTTGGCCACGGCCAACCGCGCGGCCTGCGGGGCCTGGCTCGCCAGCCACAGCTCGATCCGGCCAATTTCGAACCGCGCAGTGACGGTTGCGGTTTCCAGCCCGGCATGGAGCGCGGGCGCGATGACATAGCGTGAAACGTGCTCAAACTTTTCGCTAAGCCATTCATCCGGCTCGCCCACTTCGGCAATCCGGTTGGCGGTGCCCTTGCGCAGGGCGGTTTCGAGCAGTCCGTCGATCTTGGCGCTGTCGGCCAGATTGGCGGGCCGGAATTTGGGCGCGGCGATGGTCAGGGCGCGTTCGGCGGTCCACCAGTCGCTGGCAATCGCGGCCAGCCAGGTCTTGTTCTCGATCAGCCGGATCAGGCCCGGCACTGCCTTGGCCCCGTCCGCGTTAAAGCTGCCGAGCGTGCAATCGCCAACCGGCGCGTGGCGGATCGCGGCATAGACCATATCGGGCAGACGGACATCGCCCGCGAACGAATAGGAGCCATCGACTTTGCTGGGCAGATCGAGCCGGGGATAGCGCAGCGGTGCACCGGCCGGAAATTCTGCGCCGCGTTCCTGCGGCGGTTCAGCCCGGGCTACTGCCGGACTTGGCGGGGTATAGCGCGCGGCCTCTTCGACCAGTTCGGCGAAGGCCAGCTGCCGCTTGTTGTGGACGATAAAGCCGTCCTGCGCGTCGCATTCTTCCCAGGCCACATCCCAGCGATCCGCCGCCGCCATCGCCAGTACCGCCCGCGCGCTGGCCGCCGCAATCCGCGCGGCGGTTTCATGCGCCGCCAGCGCGGTACCCTCTGCCGTGACCATGAAGGCATCGCCCTCGGCAAAGCGCCGGGCCAACAATCCATCGGGGCTTGCTGCCAGTGATGAGCCGAGCGGCAGCCACAGCGGCGCCCAGTGCGCGGCCAGCGGGGCATTGCCATAGGCGCCGCTGATCGGGGCCGGTTCGACCGCGATCTGGCGCCAATCCGCGCCCAGTTCATAGGCAACAATCTGCGGGATCAGCGTGGTGATCCCCTGGCCCATCTCAAGGTCCGGCACGGCCACGCTAACCACTCCGTCTTTGCCGATTTTGAGCCAGGCATCGAACGCAAATTCACCTTCGCCCGCGACCAATGGCGGCGCGAAACTGCGCGGGCTGAGCGCCCAGGCGGCGATCAGCCCGCCGGTCACCCCTGCCCCAATCAGCACTCCGCGCCGCGATAGTCTCATGGCCTGCCCCTGCCCTTCCGCGCCACCTTAGACCCGGCAGTGCGCGTAAGTCACTGGTTGTCGAGCCATGTTGCCACACGTTTGGCAAGGCCCGCAAAGGCATCTGCTGCTGGTCCATCGCCCGCAGCGGGCGGAGTACCAGCATCGCTGGCTTCGCGGATCGCCAATTGCAGCGGTATCCGGCCCAGAAAGGCCAGGCCCAGCTCGCCCGCCGCCGCTTCTGCGCCGCCGCTGCCGAAGGGATCGCTGACTTCGCCGCAATGCGGACAGGCGTATCCGGCCATGTTTTCGACCATCCCGATCACCGGGATTTGACCGACCTGGAACAACTGGATCGCGCGGCGGGCATCAATCAGCGCGAGGTCTTGCGGGGTCGAGACGATCACCGCCGCGTCCGGCTTGTGCCGCTGCAGCATGGTCAGCTGGACATCGCCGGTGCCGGGCGGAAGATCGACGATCAGCACTTCGGCATCGCCCCACTCGGCATCAATCAGCTGGTCCAGCGCCTTGCCAGCCATTGGCCCGCGCCAGGCGATCGCCTTGCCCGGCTCGATCAGCTGGCCCATCGACAGCACCGGCACGCCCCACTGGCTGGGCACCGGGATCAGCTTGTTGCCGCGGGCTTCGGGCTTGATCCCTGCATTGCCAAGCAACAGCGGTTGCGATGGGCCATAGATATCGGCATCGATCAGCCCGACCTTGCGGCCCAGCCGCGCCAGCGCGACGGCCAGATTGGTCGAGACGGTGCTTTTGCCGACCCCGCCTTTGCCCGATCCGACTGCTATCATCCGCCGCCGCGGTTTGTCTGCCATCAATGCTACCCGCACTTCGGAAACGCCGGGTTGGCCGGTCAGCGCGCGCTGCACGGTTGCTTCCAGCGCTTCGCGTTCCATCGCGCCCAAACCGCTGGCATCGAGCACGACGACCGCAACGCCCGCATTGAGCCGCAGGGACTGAAGCCGGGTTGCAGCCAGCGGGGGCAGCAGGGTTCGGAGCTGTTCGGGATCGGCGGCGGGTGTGTTCATACCGCGATCCCGAAGCCCTTTACCCGCAAGCTGGCAAGACAAATTCCGCAATCGCCCCTGTTTTTTGATCGGAGCGTCCCTATAGTGTCAGGCATGAGTGAACCCGATGGCCCCAAGCGGGGCAGGAAAAAAGCCGCCCCTAAAGCGCAGGAACCGCAAGACGCAGACGCTGCGCCGAGCGCGGATCAAGCTGCCTCGCCCGCCGAAAGCGCCGCCGAGATTTTGCCGGTCGCAGCCAGCCCCCCACCGGGCAAAAAGCCGCAGAACCCGTGGGCGAGCGGCTCCGAAGAGCCGGGTCAGCGCCGCTCTGCCAGTATCGAAGACATTTTCCGTTCGCGCGGAGGCGGCGGAGGTCCGCTGCGCGGCACACCCCGCCCAGCCTGGTTTGGGCTCGCCGTGGTGGGCGTGGCCAGCGCCTGGTTGCTGTCCACCTCGGTCCATGTTCTGGCGCCGGGCGAACGCGCCGTGGTCAGCACCTTCGGGCGCTATGCCGGGACGTTCAGCCCGGGGCTGAACTTTACCCTGCCTTGGCCAATCCAGCAGGTTACCCGCAGCGATGTCGGCAAGGAAAAAGTGTTGGCCTTGCCGGACAAGGAATCCGAAACGCTGATGCTGACCCGCGATGGCGAAGTTATCGACGTGCGGGTTCAGGTCAGCTGGCGGGTCAATGATCTGCGGGCCTTCACCAGCGCGTTCCCCGATAGCGAAGCGGCGCTGCGGCGGATGGCCGATGCGGCGGTCCGCGGGTCCGTCGCCGAACTGGGGTTTGACGAAATCATCGGCGGAAAGCGCGCTGCCGATCTGCAGCAGCGCACACAACAGCGGCTGCAGCGGTTGCTTGATGCGATGAAGGCCGGGATCACGGTTTCGGCGATCGAAGTGACGCAGGCGCGGCCTCCAGCGAAATTGGCCGAGACGTTCAAGTCGCTCGAAACCGCCACCAGCGACGCTGCCAAAAACCACCAGAGCGCCAACAGTTGGGCGTACAAGATCCGCTATACGGCGCAGGTCGAGGCGCAGGCATTTGACCGGGCCTATGCCAATTACCGGCTTGCTCCGGGCGTTTGGCGAACCAAGATGTATCATGAAACGATGGACAAGGTGCTGAACGCCAACACCGTTGCAATCGGTGGACCGGCCGCGCCTGCTGCCGCGCCGCAGGGAGGGCGCTGAGATGGGCGCGCTGTTCCACCAGTATCGTTTCGGCCTGTTCGGGATCGCCATGCTGGCGCTGCTGCTGGCTTCCAGTTTTGTAATCGTCGGCGAGGATCAGCAGGTGGTGATTGAGCGGATGGGCAAGCCCGACCGCGTGGTCAACCGGTTCAACCCCGAAAATGCCGACGGCGCCGGGATCGTGGTCAAGCTGCCGCTGATCGAACAGGCGGTGTGGTATCCGCGCGGTTTGCTGGGGTTCAGCCACCCTTCGCAAAAGATCCGCAGCACCGATCAGCAATGGCTGCTGGTTGATAGCGACGTGACCTATCGGATCATCGATCCGGTCAAGCTGGCGCAGACCCTTGGCGGCCCGGACAAAGCCGCCGAACAGCTCAAGACACTGTTGCCGCCGTTGTTGACGCAGGAGCTCAGCCAGCGCTCCACCGGCGCGATTGCCCGTCCCGGAGCAGGCGGCGCAGCCCCGCTGCTGACCAAGGCGCTTGACGCCAAGACCCGCCAATACGGGGTCCAGGTGATCGACGTGCGGGTTGCCCGGGTGACGCTTGATGAAACCAGCCTGAGTGCGACCTACGGGCAGATGCGTGATCGGCAGGAACTGGCAGTTGAAACGGTCCGCAAGAATAGTGTCGAAGATGCCGACGCGATCATTTCCCGCGCCAACGCCGATGCCGCCGTGCTGCTGCAACAAAGCGCCGGGCGCGATCCGGAGTTCTATGCGTTTTTCAAGTCGATGCGCAGTTACGAAGAACACTTTGGGACGCCGCCGGCCAAGGATGACAAGAAACCCCGCCCCAGCATCGTGCTGCCGCCCGATAGCGGCTATTTGCGGCACTTTGGTGGAAACTGATGCGTTCAATCCCTATTAAGGGGAATGGCCCGATTTCCCGGGTTGGCGGGCTGAGCTGACAAGAGGATCAAGACTGGTGAAATACGCATATGGTGTAACCTCGGCATTGCTGCTGGGCGGCGCAGCGCTCTCTTTGGTCAGCGGCATTCCGCTCGCTGCGCAAGTGGCGCAGAACGAGGCCGGTCAGATGCAATCGCTGGTCCCGCGCAGCGGCGCCCCGGTCAGCTTCGCCGATCTGACCCAGCAGCTGCAACCCGCGGTGGTCAACATCGCGGTCCGCCAGACCGTGAAGGTCAAGAGCGACAACCCGTTTGCGGCCATGCAATCGGGCGGCGCCGAGCAGACCAAGCTGGCCCAGGCGGTCGGATCGGGCTTCATCATTTCGTCCGATGGCTTCATCGTCACCAACAACCACGTGATCAGCCTGGACCGCGAAGGACAGGCCGATGAGGTCACGGTCAAGCTGGCCGACGGCAAGCAATATACCGCCCGGATCGTCGGCCGCGATGCCGAATCCGATGTGGCCGTGCTCAAAATTGACGCCCCCGCCCCGCTACCGTTCGTCAAGTTCGGCGATTCGGGCAAAGCCCGTGCGGGCGACTGGATTATTGCGATCGGCAATCCGTTTGGGCTTGGCGGAACGGTCACTTCGGGGATTATCAGCTCGGTCAACCGCAACACCGGGACCGGGGCCTATGATCACTACATTCAGACCGATGCCTCGATCAATTCGGGCAATTCGGGCGGGCCGATGTTCGACATGGCCGGCAATGTTATCGGCATCAACAACTGGATTGTTTCATCGGGCGGCGGTGCGGGCGGAAATATCGGGATCGGGTTTGCGATCCCCTCCGATACCGCCAAGCCGATTGTCGAAAAGCTGAAAAACGGTGCTGCGATCGAACGCGGCTATCTGGGTATTCAGATCCAGCCGATCAGCGACGAAATCGCCGATTCACTGGGCCTGCCGCACGATAACGGCGAATTGGTTCGCCTGATCCAGCCCGGCCAGCCCGCCGAAAAGGCTGGGGTCAAGGTTGGCGACATCGTGCTCAAAGTGAACGAAGAGCCAGTGACACCCAGCCGGACCTTGTCAGGGATCGTCTCTGACATCACCCCGGGCAAGCGAATTCCGATCGAAGTGCTGCGCGGTGGCAAGTCCGTGAAACTCTATGCCACGGTCGCCAAGCGCCCCAGCCAACAGGAATTGGCCAAGAGCCTGAGCCCCGCGACCAAGCAAGACCGGCTGGCCAACCCCGCTGTGCAAGGTGAAGGCTTGGCCGAGAGCGCGCTGGGCCTCAAAGTCCTGACCATGGAACCTGACATTGCCGAGCAGCTGGGCGTTCCAGTCGGCCAGCGCGGGGTGGTGATTGCGGCGGTCGATACGGCCTCAGACGCCGCCAACAACGGCCTGCAGCGCGGCGATATCGTGGTTTCGGCCAACATCGTCGAACTGGGCAGTGTTGCCGATCTGGAAAAGTCGATCCGCTCCGCCAAGGCGCTCGGCCGCCCGACCATGACGCTGCAAGTGCTGCGTCCGGGCCAAGCCGGGTTGGTCTTCATCGCGCTGCGGATCAGATAACGATCACCCCGGCGGGGCAGCGGCGGGCGGGGGTTTAACCTTGCCGGTTGCCTCGTCGAGGAACTCCTCATTGGCGGCGGGCGGGGGCTGAACCGGAGCGAGGCTGTCGTTGCTGTCGGGGCCCTTGCGGTCGCCACCGGGCTGCCCAATCGGCTCGACCAGATTGCCCTGTTCGTCAACATAGCGATAGTCATCGGGGCTGCCGCTCAGCAGCACCTGATCGTCCGGCTCAAGCTGCCAGGCCGGAAGCGTCGCGTCGGTTTCAAACTTTTCGACCGGGCGGCCAGACACGGCGATTTTCATGTAGGCGGCAAAGGCGCGGGCTGGCGCAGTGCCGCCTTGCAGGCCGGTAACCGGGCGATCATCGTCGCGGCCCATCCACACCCCGGTGGTGACCCCGCTCGAAAAGCCCAGGAACCAGCCGTCCTTGTTGGCGGTGGTGGTGCCGGTCTTGCCCGCGACTGGTCGGCCGATCTGCGCCGCCTTGCCAGTGCCGACGCTGACTGCGCTTTGCAGCATATCGGTGATCCCGGCGGCAACATGGGCCTGGACCAGCACCGCGCCGTCCTTGCGCTCGCGCTGATACAGCACTTTGCCATCGGTGGTGGTGACCTTGACGATCCCATAGGGTTCGATCGAGCGGCCCTTGGCCGAAACAGTCGCAAAAGCGCGGGTCATATCGATCAGACGAACTTCATTGGTGCCCAGCACCATCGAAGGAACGGTGGAGATCGGGGTGGTGATCCCCAGCCGCCGGGCCATGCCCGCAACCGACGAAAAGCCGACTTCCTGCCCCAGCTGCGCCGCGACAGTATTTTTGGAATAGGCAAACGCCGTCCGCACATCGATCTTGCCAGCAAAGCCGCCGCCCGAGTTGCGCGGGCTCCAGCCGTCGATTGTCACCGGCTCGTCGGTCACTTCGGCGTTGGGGGTATAACCAGCCTCCAGCGCGGCGAGATAGACGAACAGCTTCCAAGCCGAGCCGGGCTGGCGCACCGCATTGACGGCGCGGTTGTAGTTTGAGGTGACATAGTCGGTCCCGCCGACCATCGCCAGAACCGCGCCATCGCGGTCCATGCTGACCAGCGCGCCTTGCGCGCCGCCGGGGACATTGCGCTGGATCGCGTCGGTCGCGGCGCCTTGCAGCTTGACGTCCAGTGTGGTCCAGACCTCGATCGGCTGATCGGAATCGCCCAGCAGCATGTCGAGCTGCGGCAGGGCCCAATCGGTGAAATAGCGGACCGAGTTCTGCCCGGCTTCGCGGGCAAATTTGATCGACTTGAGATCGATTTTGGCGGCCTGCGCAGCGGTAACCTTGCCGTTATCGACCATCAACCCCAGCACCACGCCGCCGCGGCCAACCGCGGCTTCGGGATCGGCGGTCGGGGCATAGTTCGACGGGGCCTTGACCAGCCCGGCGATGATTGCCGCTTCGGGCAGGCTCATCGTGGTGGCGGGATGGCCGAAGAACTTGCGGCTGGCCGAATCAACGCCATAAGCCCCGCCGCCAAAGTAGACCTTGTTGAGATAGAGCTCGAGGATCTGGCCTTTGGAAAACTTCCATTCCAGCGCCAGTGCCAGCACGCCTTCGCGCAGCTTGCGGCCAAAAGTCTTGGAATTGTTGAGGAATACTGTCCGCGCCAGCTGCTGGGTAATGGTCGAGCCGCCCTGTTTGAACCGGCCCTCCTGAAACCGCACCCAGAACGAGCGGGCGAGGCCAACCGGATCAATCCCGATGTGATTGTAGTACCGCTTGTCCTCGGTTGAGAGCATCGCGTCTTTCATCACTTGCGGAATCTGGCGGTCACTCAACCACTGGCCATAGCTTGGCCCAAGCGAGACCAACTGGGTTCCGTCGCGCGCGCGGACCACGATCATTTGCTCGGTTTGGGCAGTTTTGATCGATTCAAAATCGGGTAGTTCGCGCGCCGCCAGCAGCACCGCGACAAACAGTGACAGCGTGCCAATCACCCCGAGCGACAGGCCCCAGACGAACAACCGCCGGACAAACCGGCGTAAACCGGTGGCTTCAGGCTTGACCGGTTTGCCGCTGCCGGGCGCGCCGCGTTTGAAATCACTTCTGGCCATAGCCTTGGTTCGCCTCTCCCGCCGGGCAGGGTGCCACGCGCAGCACTGCGTCCTTAGGCGATCCGCAGCGCAGCGTTAATGGGGGAAATGTGAAGATCGAGTGCAGCCCTTAATGCAGGTGTTCCACCAACAGCACGGTGCCCTCATGGCCGGTCACTTTCATCCGCGTGCCGGGTTCGGCATCGGGACCATGGGCCAGCCATTCGCTGTCACCCATTTTGACCCGCCCGCGACCATCGGCGATAACCTGGCTGACCACCACGACTTCGCCCAGCGAACGGGCGCCGCGGTCGTTCATCCCCGGATCGGCTTCTTCAACTGGATTGCTGCGCAGATAGCGCCGCCCAACGAAGACCAGAGCCATTGAAAGCGCGGCAAACAGCAGCACCAGCCACGGCATATCGATGGTCGGCACCAGCCAGCTGACTACGCCAGTAATCAGCGCCGCCCCGGCCATCCAGATCAGGAACACACCCGGAATGGTCATCTCGCCAATTGCCAACAGCAGCCCC
>JANMHL010000332.1:0-4844 GCA_031375125.1 Novosphingobium sp.
GCTAGCCACTCGCTCACCCCCATCGCCTTACTGGCTGCGGCATTTTGAGCCGATACTGCGAGGATCCCGATCCCCATCGGCGTAGCGAACATGGCTAGCCCTGCAAGCAGCACCAAAGCCGTGTCGAACACCGGCAGGTTCGTCCGGCGCCTCAGCAGAACTTCGAGCCAGCTCAAGCCCGCCCTTGCCCCAAGGTAAAGCAGGCCGATCGCAACAGATGGATGCAAATTTTGCCAGAGTATCAGCAGCGCCGCGCCGAGCAGCAGCCTGGTCTTCCAGGGCCGCTGCGAGGCCAGCAGCGCAATCAGCAGGCCGAAGCCGAGCACGGCAAAGCTCTGTGGCCGCAGACTTGAAAATGGGAGTATGAATGCGAACGCCAGCAGCAAAGCCGCGACGATTCCTGCGGGCGCGGACATTGACCGCCGCATTGCCAGCGCGGCGGCAACAAAGCCGCTGAGCCAGACGACAGAATCGAATACCCGCAAGCCCGGCCATCCGCCAATCCGGCGCACACCGGCCAGCACGATCTGCCCCAGCCAGGCCAACTGTGCCAGCGGCTCGCCAAGATGGTTGGCCGCGAAGGGCTCGGCGGTTACCAGCCCCCCGCGATCCAGCGTCATTTCACCCAGCTTAAGTTGCCAGAAGATATCGACGTCAAAAACCGGCCGCAGCAGCAGAACCCCCAGCATCCCAGCCGGGAGCACAATGAACAGCCAGCGGGCGATTCGTTCAGCCAGTGCCGTGCTCCTCTGCAGGTCAGCCTTGGTGCTTAGCTAACCACCGCTTTGACGATCGAACCCGGCTCGCGCGGGGGTTCGCCCTTGGGCAGGTTGTCGACGTGTTCCATGCCTTCTTCGACCACGCCCCAGACGGTGTACTGCCGGTCAAGAAAGCCGGCATCGTCAAAGCAGATGAAGAACTGGCTGTTGGCCGAATGCGGCGCATTGGTGCGGGCCATCGAGCAGACGCCGCGAACGTGCGGTTCGTTGTTAAATTCGGCCTGCAGGTCAGGCTTAGACGATCCGCCCATGCCGGTGCCGTTGGGGCAGCCGCCCTGCGCCATGAAGCCGGGGATCACGCGGTGGAATTTGACACCATCGTAAAACCCCTCGCCAACCAGTTCGACGATCCGGGCGACGTGGCCGGGGGCCAGATCGGGGCGCAGCTTGATTTTGACGTCGCCGCCGCTGCTAAGTGAGAGGGTAAGGTACTCAGACATGACTGGTCTCCTGCGATTTGCGCGCTGATATAGGGGGCCTGCGGACAAAGTCACGCGCTGAACGCCGGGGCGGGTTGCATTTGGCTTTTACCAGCCTAGACCTCGCCCCATGACTGCCGATGATCGCGATCTTGCCCTGCTGGAAAACACTGCCGAAATGGCAGTTGAACCCGCGCGTGAAAGCGACAGTCTCGACGACGAGAATACCCTGAAAAAGGATTTTGTCCGGCGGGTCCATGATGCGCTTGACGCAGGCGAGACTGATCAGGTCTATGATCTGGTCGAACCGCTCCACCCGGCCGACATCGCCGATCTGTTCGAACTGCTCGATGCCGATGAGCGCCCGCTGCTGGCTAAGGCGATCAGCGATCTGATGGGCAGCGAGGTGTTCGCCGAGCTCAACGATCACGTCCGCGAATTGCTGATCGAGGCGCTGCCTGCCGGGGCAGTGGCTGACATCGCCGAACAGCTCGACACCGATGACGCGGTGGCAATGCTGGAGGATCTCGACGAGGAAGACCAGCAGGCGGTCCTCGCCGAAATGGAGCCGGAAGACCGCGCCGCGATCGAAGCTGCGCTGTCCTACCCCGAGGAATCCGCTGGCCGCCTGATGAGCCGCGATTTCGTGGCGGTGCCCGAACATCTGACCGTCGGCCACTTGATCGATTTCCTGCGCGATGGACGCGAGCTAGCCAACGAATTCTGGGAAGTGTTCATCGTCGATACCCGGTTCCACCCGCTCGGCACCTGCCAGCTATCGTGGATCCTGCGGACCCCGCGTCATATCGCGCTGTCCGATGTTATGAAGCGTGACCAGACCCTGATCCCGGTCGATATGGATCAGGAAGAGGTGGCGCTGCGGTTTCAGAAATATGCGCTGATTTCGGCGGCGGTGATTGATGACGATGGGCGGCTGGTCGGCCAGATCACCGTCGATGATATCGTCCACATCATTCAGGAAGAAGCCGGCGAGGACGTCCTGCTGCTGTCGGGCGCAGGCGATGGCGATATCAACGAGCCGATCCGCGAAACCTATGTCAGCCGGGTTCGCTGGCTGATCGCCAATCTGATCACCGCGCTGCTGGGCGCGACGATCATCGCCAGCTTTGGCGGCGCAATCGAAAAACTGGTCGCGCTGGCCGCACTGTCGCCGATGGTTGCCTCGATCGGCGGCAATGCCGGGACGCAGACCATGGCGGTCGCGGTCCGCGCGCTCGCCACCAACCAGCTGACCCGCGCCAACACCGGAAGGATTTTGCTGCGCGAGCTGCGCGTGGCGCTGCTCAACGGGGTGACCGTCGCCACGCTGATCGGGATTGCGACCATGCTGGTCTTTGGCAACCCGCTGCTCGGCGGCGTGATCGCGGCGGCGGTGATGCTCAATATCGTCACCGCTGGCCTTGCGGGCGTGATCGTGCCGGTGCTGTTTGACCGGTTCGATCAGGATCCGGCGGTGGCCAGTTCGGTATTCGTGACGATGATCACCGATTCGATGGGCTTCTTCGCCTTCCTCGGCCTGGCCGTATACAGCGGGCTGGTCTGATCCGATGCCGCTGCACCTGACCAAAGTTGCCTATGGCGCCACTTCGCTGGAGGATATGCGGGCCTGGTTCGCGGGCCGGGGCGATTTGGCCTATCTGACCACGCGTTACCTGCCAAAGCGCCACGCCGAAATTCTGGATGGCGGATCGTTGTTCTGGATTTTCAAGCATCAGCTGGTGCTGCGCAGCCCGATCATGCGGTTTGAAGAGGCTGAGGGCGGTAAGACCAATATCGTGATCGGCACCGAACTGATTGGCGTCCACCCCCGGCCCAAGCGCGCTCATCAGGGCTGGCGCTATCTTGACGAAGCCGACGCGCCGATTGATCTGGGTGTGGGTGAGGAACCGGGCGAAACGATGCCGGGGAATCTCGCCAGCGAACTGGCACGGCTGGGGCTGGTCTAGCCTACCACCGCACCAGCCGCGGGATCGCCAGCCAACCGGCCAATCCGGCCAGCACCACGGTAAAGCCATGCCAGATACCGATATGGATCAGGTCACTGTGCGGGCAATACAGCGACACCGCGAAAATCCCCGCGCTTCCTGCCGCAACGCCAGTAAGCAAGCCCGCCCGGCCCGGCTGAGCTGGGGCTCCGCGGCGCAACCACAGCACCAGCGTTCCCGCTGTCAACAAGCCCCACAGCAGGCCATATTTCAAACAGTCAGTACCTTCCATTTCAAACCCGCTAGGCGCACCGCGCAGCAGGTTTGCAGTAATCAACACCAGCGCTGAAGCTGGCAACAGCGCAACCATCAACGCGTTCCAGATCCAGCCCTCGCGGCGGCTGCCGACTTGCGGGCGGGCCATATCGACCACCGCCCAAGCCGAAGCCAGTGCCAGCACCAGGAACAACCCAGTTACCAGCAAGCCAAATTCGTCGGGCTGACCCTGCGCGAAATCATCACGCAGTCCGCCCTGCACCAGCATACCAATGGCTCCGGCCGCGATTGCGGTGATCATCCAGCCCATCCCACGGCGCTGGCGCAGCGGGGTGACCGGGGTCAAATCATCGACCAGTCCGGCGATGAAGGTTTCGGGATCAGATGGCATAAATCAGGCTCTTTCAATCAGTTCCGCCAGGCGCTTCAGCCCGCGGTGAATATTCACTTTGACCAGCGATTCGCTTTGGCCGGTGCTGGCGCTGGCTTCGCTGATCGACAGACCTTCGATCCGGACCAGCTCAATTGCCCGGCTTTGCGCGGCGGGTAGCGCTTCGAACAACCGTTCCAGACTGATCCGCGCGGCAACCGCTTCTTCCTCGCTCTCGACCGCGATGTCGGTATCGACGCCCTGATCTTCGGCCCGGCGGTAGACCAGCCGCAGGTGGTCGACGAACCGGTAGCGGGCGATCACCGCCAGCCACGGCGTGAACGGGCGTTCGGGTTCATAACTGGCCAGTTTGCGGTGGAGCGAAAGCAGCGTGTCCTGCACCAGATCGTCCAGTTCATGCGGCAACACCCGGCGCCGAAAATAGCGCAACAGCCACTGCCGCGCTGCACCCAGCAGCGCGGAATAGGCCTGCCGGTCGCCCTGCTGGGCCAACCCGGCGAGGCGCGATAAAGTGGCCTCATCGGCGATCATCGGCGCGCGCTTGTTAGCACAGCGTCAAGGCTGAACTGCCCGCCGCCCCGCACGATCAGGATCAAGGCCATGGCGGTCCACAGCGAATGTTCCGGCCACCAGGCATCGGGATAGACGAACAATTGGATCACCATGGTCATACCGACCAATCCCAACGCTGAGACCCGCGTGAACAACCCGGCCACCAGCAGCGCGGGCAGCAGATGCTCAGCCGTGGTCGCCATTACGGCGGCCAGTTCAGGCGGCAGCGGCACGGCGGCGTATTCGGTGCGGAACAGTTCATACGTGGTGTCGCTCAGCTGAAACCAGCTGCCTTCGGTCACCTTGGTCCGCCCCGAACCCCAGAACACCCCCGCCAGCACAACCCGCACGAATGCCAGCACCAGGCTTTCGGGCAATGCGCCCGAAAGCCGCATGGTGATCGCATCATAGCGGGTCAGCACAGCGGAAACCGCGCTCACGCCTGCGGAGCCAGCGTGCCCTGACCCTGAGGGGTCTTGGT
>JANMHL010000271.1:0-2016 GCA_031375125.1 Novosphingobium sp.
GGGCTGTGCGACTACCTCAGCCACGCGGTGCTCTATATCGTGCTGGCAGTCTATCTGGCTGGATCGGCCGGGATCATCGCGGGCTGGCAGGCCTGGGCGTTGGTGATAGTCGCCGGGTTGAGCCACGCGGTCCAGTCGAACCACGTCGAAGTGCAGCGGCGGCAGTATCAGTACTGGGTCTATGGCACCCCGTGGTTGCGCAATAACCATAGCGCCGAAGGCTCCGCCACTTCGAAAAGCTGGGCCGGAGCGCTGGTTTCGGCCTATATCGGGCTGGCCAGCGGGATGACCCCCGAAGCGCTGAAAATCGACGCGGCAGTAGAGGCGGCCAAGGGCGATCCGGCCCGGCTGGCGGCGATTGCGGCGGCTGTGCGCAGCGAAGCGCCGCCGTTGCTGCGGCTCTGCAAGATCCTCGGCCCCAATCCGCGCGCGATTGTGCTGGGGCTTTCGATGTTCGCCGGTTCGCCGCTGTGGTATATGCTTTACCAGACGGTGGTGCTGAACCTGCTGTTGGTGCTTTCGGTCCGTGCCCACAATGCTGCGGCCCGCCGGATTGCCGCCCAAATCGGAGTGTAACGCTGATGCTGCACGAACATCTGCTCGATTCCGCCCGCGCGCTGCAGGGTGAGATTACCGCGCTGCGCCGGGCGATCCATGCCGAGCCGGAGCTGGGCCTGCAGACCCCCAAGACCCGCGACAAGGTTCGCGCCGCACTGGCCGGTCTGCCGCTCGAATGGAGCGAAGGCCCCTCGACCACCGGGATCGTCGCGACGCTGAAGGGTGGAGCTGGCGAAGGCCGCTGCGTGCTGCTGCGCGGCGATATGGACGCGCTGCCGATGCCAGAGGAAACCGGGCTCGACTATGCCTCGACCGTTCCCGGCACGATGCACGCCTGCGGGCATGATACCCACACCGCGATGCTGGTCGGCGCAGTCCGGCTGCTCTGCGCCACGCGTGAAACGTTGCGCGGCGAAGTGCGGTTCATGTTCCAGCCGGGCGAAGAAGGCTTTCACGGCGCGAAATTTATGCTTGAGGACGGCCTGCTCGGTGGGGCCGGGACCGGCCGCGATCTGCCCGAAGCGGCCTTTGCGCTGCACGTCATGCCCAATGCCCGGCATGGCCAGGTGGCGGGCCGGGACGAGGCGCTGCTGGCCTCGGCCGATCAGTTTGATATCACCGTGACCGGGCGCGGCGGCCATGCCGCGATGCCGCATCAGGGCCTCGATCCGGTGCCGATTGCTTGCGAGATCGTGATGGCACTGCAAACCTTGGTGGCGCGGCAGTTTGACGCCTCCGATCCAGTGATCGCCACGGTCGCGCGGATCGAAGGCGGCACGGCGCACAATGTCATCGCCGATTTCGCCACGCTGCGCGGCACTCTGCGGACATTGTCGGCCCGCCACCGGACCAAGCTTCACGCCGCGCTGGAACAACTCGCCAGCGGCATCGCCGCCGCCCACGGCGCCAGCGCGCAGGTTACGATCACACCGGGCTTCCCCGTCACCTATTGCGATCCGCGCGCGGTGGCGCTGGGCGAGGCGGTCAGCGCCAGCCTGTTTGGCGACGCTGCCTTCCACCGCCTCGAAGCCCCGATCATGGGCGCCGAAGACTTTTCCTATGTGCTTGAACAAGTGCCCGGCGCGATGTTCTTTTTGGGGGTCGCCGCAGAAGGCGCCGATTGGCACAACTGCCCGGCAATCCACAGCCCCCGCATGACCGTGGACGAAACCGCCCTGCCGCACGGCGCGGCGCTGCTGGCGGGTTGCGCACTGCGGTATCTTGAGCGCGGCTGGGATTAAATCCGGCAGATCCGCCGCAGGTGCGTTTCGATCAGCAGTTCGCGCCCGGCCCATGGAAAATCCTGCCGCGCCAGCAGCAGCGCAACCAGTCCGTGGACACTGGCCCACATTGATTGGGCCAGGGCATGGGTGGGCTCGTCATCTTTGCCAACAGCGTCGCGGCAGGCATCCAGCAGGACTGAAAAGGCCCGGTGTCCGGCGGCCATCACCCGGGCCT
>JANMHL010000389.1:0-2297 GCA_031375125.1 Novosphingobium sp.
CGGGCTGAGCGCTTCGATCAAGGTCCGGACGGCAAATTTCAGCTGCTCGCGTTTGGCTGGATCGTCCGCCGGGACCGCATCGGCCATCGCCAGGACCTGTTCGGCCAGCAGCAGATAGGTCTGATGGATCAGCGCATAGAACGGCTGATCGCGCCATTTGGGATCGGCAAAGCGGCGATCCTTGCGCGGCAGGGCCGGACCAGCATCGCCCGTTTCGCCAGCCTTGGGGCCGATCCCGTATTGGCCCAGAACCCCTTCCCACAGCGCCAGACTTTCGTCCCACAGCCGTTTCTGGGTGTCGGGATTGGCCAGCGGCAAGGCCTTGAGCCAGCCCTGCATGATCCCGCCAAACGCGTCCGGTCCCGTCAGCAGCTCCGGCAGTTTGCCCACCGTGCGCTCGGCCTGCTCACCCTGAAAGGTAAGCCACATCGCCTGCAAGCGCTGCGCCACCTTGGTCCATTGCTCAAGATCGCCGGTGGGAACGTCGCCGGCGTTCGGCACGAACTGTGCGAACAACTGCTGCGGCGCGGTGAACAACGCGCTCAACAGCTCGGCGGGATCCTTGGGCTGGGTCATGGTTTTCCTTAGTCAGCTTGGCCTTGGGCTAACGGGCCTTGCACTTGGCTGCACCCGAATGGCGATAGCTGCCATCGAATTTGGGCATATTCGCCGAACGTTCGCCAAAATCATAGCCATCACCAAGATAGACCTGCATCCGTTTATGGCCTTCGCCTTCTTCGCCATCAAACAGCCAGATCAGCACGTTTTTGCGCCCGCCGCCCCATTTGCCGTGGCCGCGCAATTCGTCTTCGCCGCCCGCGCGCTTCATCAGAAAGCGGAACAACACCGGCCCACACTGGCCGTTGTCCTTGACGCTGACCCCGCAGAAATCCTTGCCGCAGGGGGCGATATCGACCGTTTTGTATTCACGCCCGCGGGATGAAAAGGTTTGCTTGTCACCTGCCTCTTTCCAGCGGCCCCAGTATGGGCTGCCCGCCGCCTCTGCCGAGATCGGCGCTGCGAGTGACGCGGCGGCAAGGCCAATCGACAACAGCGCAGTCCGGTGGAATAAGGCGGTCATGGCAAGTTCCTCTCAGGTTCAAAACAGGACTGGCGGCTTGGCGCGCCGGATCGCTTCCTTGCTATTGGTAACAGCAATCAGCCTGTTTGTAATCCAGACCGCATGGAAAGCGTTGCGGGCACCATGGCAAATCGATGATTTTCCCGAAGCGCTCTATATCAAGGCCGAGCTTCTGCCTTGGACATTTCCGGCGCATATGATTGCGGGCGGACTGGCACTGCTGCTGGTCCCGGCGATGATCCTGCTCAGCCGCCAGCGCCGCTGGCACCGGCGGCTGGCGTGGATCACCGTGCCGGTGGTGGTGGTGGCCGGGATCACCGCATTTCCAGTGGCGCTGATTGCCCCGGTGACGGCGGTTTCGGCTAGGGGCTTTGCCGTACAGGGCACTCTGTGGCTGGCGCTGCTGGCGGCGGGGATTTGGTATATCCGACGCAAGCGGCTGGCCCAGCACCGCGCCGCAATGCTGCTGCTGGCGGCGGTGACCAGCGGGGCGGTGTTCTTTCGGATCTTCCTCGCGCTGTTCGCGCTCTATGGCGATCCGCGCGATTATAGCGCGTTTTATGCCGCCGATGCTTGGACGGCCTGGGCGTTGCCGCTGATCGGAACGGCGATTTATCTCAAACGGACTGGCGCAAAGCGGCCCGATCCTCAATAAGGCGCAGGCGCGCTGCAATCTGGCGCCTGCATCCTTGGAAAGGTCCAATGTCCGAAGAATTCTACCGCATCAAGCGACTGCCGCCCTACGTCATCGCCGAAGTCAACGGGATGCGGGCAGCGGCGCGTGCCGCCGGTAGGGACATTATCGACCTGGGGATGGGCAATCCCGATCTGCCGCCACCGGCCCACGTGATCGAAAAATTGTGCGAAGTGGCGATGAAGTCCGATTCCCATGGCTATTCGGCCAGCTCGGGCATTCCCGGCATCCGCAAGGCGCAGGCCAACTATTATGGCCGCCGGTTCGGGGTCGAGGTCGATCCTGAAACCGAAGTGGTTATGACCATGGGCAGCAAGGAAGGGCTCGCCAGCCTCGCCACTGCGATCACCGCGCCGGGCGATGTGGTGCTGGCCCCCAACCCCAGCTACCCGATCCACACCTTTGGCTTCATCATTGCAGGCGCGACCATCCGCTCGGTTCCGACCACGCCGGATGATGCCTATTTCGCCGCGCTCGACCGGGCGATGGCCTTTACCGTGCCGCGCCCGTCGATCCTGATCG
>JANMHL010000396.1:0-5078 GCA_031375125.1 Novosphingobium sp.
CCAAGCTGGCGATTATGGGCGATGATTTTGCTGGAGCGTCCGAATGGATCGGCGTGGCGGCGATGGTCGCGCTGCTGTGGGTGACTTATGCGATCACGAAGCGGCGGGCGCTGACTGCGGCTTGATCGCTGGCGGAGCAACGCAGCGCGCCAGCTGCAATCCCGTCGCAGGATCAATGCAGCCGGGGCCGCTTGAATTGTTCAACACCCGGCGGACACAGCGGAGCGTGCTGTCCTTGCCGTCCGGGCCCAGCTTGCGCAGGAAGTTGTCGCTGATCCGGTTGTATTTATAGCCGCGCTTGGGCCCGCTGGTCAGCACCAGCAGATCGCCGGTCAGCAAATAGGTGCCGCGACCCGCTCCACTGTAATAGGTGTTCGAATTGACGATGGTGAAATCCTCGGCAATCACCCGGTATCCGGCGGAGCCACCGGCATCGCCCGGCATCTCGCACTGATAGGCAGCAGGGGCGAGGACGTCGATCGGTCCGCCCGGCACGGCCAAGGCAGCGGCAGAAAGCGCGAACAGCGCGGCGGGCAGGGCAAATTTCAGCATCGCCGCCAGCCATAGCACCGCGCCGCGCAACGCGCCACCTTGCCCCGCGCGCCCACCCGCGCTAAGGGCGCGAACCTTCCGGCCTTGCAGCCGGGCTCTTTCTCATCCTTGAAGAGGCAGTCATGGCCAAGATCAGCGGCGTGGACATCCGTCCCGGCAACATCATCGAATACGAAAAAGGCATCTGGAAAGTTGCCAAGATCCAGCACACCCAGCCCGGCAAGGGCGGGGCGTTCATGCAGGTCGAGATGAAGAACCTGATCGATGGCCGCAAGACCAACGTCCGCTTCCGCAGCCAGGACACGGTCGAACGGGTCCGCCTCGACACCAAGGATTTTCAATACCTGTATGCCGATGGCGATGCGCTGGTGTTCATGGACAAAGACAATTTTGAGCAGATCAACCTGCCCGCCGACCTGCTCGGCGATGCGGCAGCATTCCTGCAAGACGGCATGGAAGTGGTGCTGGAACTGTGGGAAGACCGCCCGGTCAGCGTCGAACTTCCAGCCCAGATCGAAGCCACGATTGTCGAGGCTGACGCGGTTGTGAAAGGTCAGACGGCTTCGTCCAGCTTCAAGCCCGCCATTCTCGATAACGGCGTGCGGGTAATGGTTCCGCCGCACATTGCATCGGGCACCCGGATCATCGTTGACGTGTACGAACGCACTTACGTCAGCAAGGCGGACTGATCAGATCATGGCAGTTGTATCCGGCATTATCCGCGTCATGGAAAAGGCTGCTCGCAAAGCCGGGCAGCGCCTGCGCCGTGACTTTGGCGAAGTTGCGCACCTTCAGGTCAGCCGCAAGGGGCCGGCCGACTTTGTCTCCAAAGCCGATCAGCACGCGGAACGGACGATCTGGGACGAGCTGCGCGTGGCGCGGCCCGACTGGGGCTTTGTGATGGAAGAAGGCGGGGTCATCGAAGGCGAGGCCGGAAAGCCGCGCTTCATCGTCGATCCGCTCGATGGGACCAGCAACTTCCTCCACGGTATCCCGCACTTTGCCGTGTCGATTGCGGTGCAAGAACCCAAGCTCGATGGTTCGGGCTGGGGCGATGTTACTGCGGCGCTGGTCTATCAGCCAATCACGGATGAGAGCTATTGGGCCGAAAAGTCGCGCGGAGCCTGGTTGCAGGACGCCCGCCTGCGGGTTTCGGCGCGGCGTCATCTGGATGAGAGTCTGATTGCCACCGGCATTCCGTTTTCGGGCCGTGGTGACAGCGCTGAATGGTCGCGGATCTATTCGGCATTGGCCCCGCAAGTCGCCGGAATTCGGCGGTTCGGTGCGGCTTCGCTCGATCTGGCCTGGGTTGCCGCAGGACGGTTCGATGCGTTCTGGGAAAGCGATCTTTCGTCATGGGATACGGCCGCCGGGTGCCTGTTGGTGCGCGAGGCGGGCGGTTTCGTGACCGACTGGCGCGGGATTTCGCAGCCGATCTGTGACAAGCAGGTGCTGGCCGGAAACGATACTTTGCACTCGCGCTTACATAAGTCGATTGCAGGCGCGCTAAAGGCCGGATAAGCGCACAAGCAAGAGTGCCCCTGTGGCGGAATGGTAGACGCGAACGACTCAAAATCGTTTGTTGAGAGACGTGCCCGTTCGAGTCGGGCCAGGGGCACCAATTCCTAAAAAGCGCAAATGACACAAATTGCGATGTTGCGGCGGCTCGTCTGTTCAAGCCGTTAAAGTCGTGCGTTCGGACAAAATCGCAAATGATGCGAACGGCTCCAGCTTGGTGCCGGGGTTTGACGTAACCATCAGCCCAGTCAAAAGATCGCGGCCCTCCAAAGGCGGGATTCCCACGCTCGGCAGAATCGTCTCGTGGGCCGACAGATTGGCGACAACAAGCAGGTGCTGCGCGCCCAATTGCCGCTCATAGGCAAACAGGCTGCTATGTTCGGGCACTAACAGGTTGAAATCACCGTGGCGGATGACAGCTTGCTCGCGGCGCAGGGCGATCAACCGCCGGTATCTTGCAAACACTCCGTTGGGATCGGCCCGGTCACGTTCGGCATTGAGAAGTGGATAGTTCGGATTGAGTTCTATCCAGGGTGTGCCGTGAGTGAAGCCCGCGTTGGGAAGCGATGACCACTGCATCGGGGTGCGTGCGTTGTCGCGGCTGTTGGCGCGTGCGCCAGCCAGGAAATCGGCCTCGGGAATGCCATCGGATATTTGGATGCGGTGGAAATTGAGCGTTTCGACATCGCGGTACTGCTCGATGCGGGAAAAACCAGCATTGGTCATACCGATCTCTTCGCCCTGATAAATGTATGGCGTCCCCTCCATCAAATGCAGCACTGTCGCCAGCGCTTTGGCCGAGGCTATGCGATGCTCTCTGTCATCGCCATACCGGGAAACCGCGCGCGGCAGGTCGTGATTTCCCCAGAATAGAGAATTCCACCCCCTGCCGTGAAGGGCTTTCTGCCAAGTAGAGAAAAGCGATTTCAACGTGAGCCAGTCGATCGGTTTTGGTTTCCATTTGCCCAGCTTTTCATCACAAAACTGCGTGACCTGGCTGAACTGGAAGACCATCGACAACTCGCGGCGTGCAGGGCCGCTGAATAGCGGGGCGTTGGTTGGTGTGGCGCTCCATACCTCACCAACAGTCACCACATCGCGCGTGGCCAGTGTGGCTGCGTGCATTTCTTGAAGGTAACCATGCAACTCAGGACCATCTGAAACGATGCCTGCCTCGGGCTGCTTGCCGATCAGATCGATCACATCCATCCGGAATCCAGCGATACCTTTATCGAGCCACCAATTCATCATCGCGTAAATCTCAGCGCGCAGGGCCGGGTTAGCCCAGTTGAGGTCGGGTTGCTCGGGAGCGAACAGGTGGAAGTAACAGGCCCCGCTCTGCAGATCTTGGCTCCATGCAGAGCCGCCAAAAGCGGCTTCAATATCGGCCGGTGAACCTTTTACAGGCAGTTGATCGCGCCAGATATAGTAATCACCATATGGCGATTGGTGATCGGATTGCGCGGCGCGAAACCATGCGTGCTGGTTCGATGTGTGGTTGACCACGAGGTCCATGACAATGCCGATCTTGCGGATTTTGGCCGCTGCGATCAGGCGATCCATGTCGGCCATTGTGCCGAATATCGGGTTGATCGCGCGATAGTCGGAAATGTCATAGCCATTGTCGATCATGGGCGATGCATAGACCGGAGAGAGCCAGATAAATCCGATGCCGAGGTCTGCTAGATAGTCGAGCTTGCTGATGATGCCGGGGATGTCTCCCATGCCATCGCCATTACTATCGCAGAAACTGGCCGGATAAATCTGGTACCCAACAGCCGATTGCCACCAGGCGCAGTCGGGTGAGATCAGATTGGCCTGTCTGCTGTTCGAACAAGGGGTTGTTGCCGGCATGACTGTCTTGGACTCCCGGGTGGTCAGAGTATCTCGCGTGTGGATGACCGCCCTTTTGACAATCGATTGCACATCCGCCGACGTATGCGCAAGATGATTTGGCTTGGCTGGCTTCAATGTATCAGCCCACTCAAAAATCACTTGTCGCAAGAGGTGCCCGTTCAAGCCGCGCCAGTGGCACCATTGCCGAATTTGGCGAAGCCGCTTAGGCTTGCGCCATGAACCGCAAACTCATCGCCACCACCGCCGCGCTTGCTGCGCTGATCTCCCTACCGCAAGCTGCCGCCTCTGGCGATACGCCGCCGCTGCGGGCCCGCATTCAGGCCGATATGCCTGGGCTGATGGCGATCTACCGCGATCTTCATGCCAATCCCGAACTGTCGTTTCAGGAACACCGCAGCGCCAAGATCATGGCCGTTGCCGCGCGCAAGGCCGGGTACACAGTCACCGAAGGCGTCGGCAATACCGGGGTTGTCGCAGTGCTGAAGAACGGCCCCGGCCCGGTGGTGCTGATCCGCGCCGATATGGACGGCCTGCCGGTGATCGAACAGACCGGCTTGCCCTATGCCAGCAAGGTTCGTGGCACTTCGACCGCCGGGGTGGAAAGCGGTGTGATGCACGCCTGCGGGCACGATACCCACATGACCGCTTGGATCGAGACTGCCCGGCTGCTGGCAAGCAGCAAGGACCATTGGTCAGGCACGCTGGTGATGATCGCGCAGCCAGCGGAAGAACTGGGGCTGGGAGCGCTCGAGATGCTGAAGGACGGCCTCTACACCCGCTTTCCCAAGCCGCAGTACGTCTTGAGTTTCCATGACAGCGCCGATATCGCCTCTGGCACGATCGGTGTCGCGCCGGGCTATGCGCTGGCCAACGTCGATTCGGTTGATATCAAGATCCGGGGTGAGGGCGGGCACGGCGCTTACCCACATCTGACCAAGGACCCGATTGTTATCGGCAGCGCCATTGTGATGCGGTTGCAAACGCTGGTCAGCCGCGAAAAGAGCCCGTTTGAACCCGCCGTGGTGACAGTTGGCAGCTTCCATTCGGGCGCCAAGCACAACATTATTTCGGACGAGGCTAACTTGCAGCTGACCGTTCGGTCCTACACCGACGAAAGCCGCGCGCACCTGCTGAACGGCATCCGCCGGATT
>JANMHL010000437.1:0-3539 GCA_031375125.1 Novosphingobium sp.
GGAGCCGCTGCTGCTGACCGCCGAAATGCGCTGGGACGTTCATTTTGAACGCATCGCCGGGATCATTCACCGCCCGCAGCCCGCCGCGACCCTGAACCAGTTGCAAAGCGTTCTGGCACCGCAGGATGACTTCACCCTGGCAGCATTGGTCACGCTGACCACGCTGTCAGCCTCGCTGGTGATCGGACTTGGCGCGCTGGAGCCCGACGCCAATCTGGCGCTGCTGTGGCGCGCGTCAGAGCTGGAGGCCGACTGGCAGGTTGAGCAATGGGGCAAGGACGACGAGGCCGAACTGCGTGCCGTGCGGCGCTTTGCGGCGTTTTCGGCGGCAGCGCGGTTTGCTGAACTGGTGCGCGGTTAAAGCGCCATCCACTCCGCCACTTGGCCCGCCACATCATTCGCGGCCTTGTTGAGCGCGGGGCCAACTTCAGCCGGGAGCGGAGCGACACCCGGCACCACGCTTTCAAACCGCTTGGTCAGCAGTTCGCCCTTGGGGCCGGTTTTCATCGCATCATAGCGGACCACAACCGATCCGCTGCGGGCATCATAGCCCATCGTGATCAGGCGGCCAGACAGCCGCGTGCCGGTGACCGGGACCGATGACTGGCTGTCTTCGACCACCAACCGCCCGGTCTTGACCCGCAACGTTTCAGCCAGCAGCGCGCGGAACAGCCGTGCGGGGCGTTCGGCCCAGGTCGCGCCTTGCAGATAAGCAATGTTGGCATCATCGACCTGAACCGGAATGCGCAGCACAGCGAGGTGCGCGTCGGTTTCGGGCTCCATTACCATGATTGCCTGATCGGCAGTCGCGCTGGCCATGGTCCCGGCTGGCGCACTTTGCAGCGGGGTCAGCGTGAGCAGCGAGAGCGGCGCCTTGCCGCCGCCGCCCAGACTGACACAGGCCGACAGAACCAGTGGCAGCACAGCCACCGCGCCGATACGAAGCAGGCTCTGCGCCATGGTCACTTCCTTCTCGGTTTGTAATCGGGCAATTTCTGTCCGCCCAGCAGCGAACCGGCGCCTTCGGTATTAAGCTTTTCGGTCAGGTCCCGCAGCGCCTTGGTGCTGGCCCGCAGATCGCGGATCGCGGCCTCAGCCTGCGGCAGGGTGTTCGACTGGAGTTGCTTGGCCGCCGGACGGGTATCGCTGACCAGACCGCCCAAGTGATTGGCCACAACTTCGATCGATTTGAGCGACTGGCGGAACTGGACCAGCATGGCCCGGCCATCGACGTTCAGCGTCTGGTTGGTTTCGGTCGCGGTCAGCTCAAACGCTGCCAGTGCCTTGCGCGCGTCGGCGAGCGTAAGCTGCAATTCTTCCATCGTCGCGCGGAACTGCGGGGTCGCTGTGGCAAGGTCGCCCGACATTTTGTCGGTATTGGCGAGGATATTGTTGAGCGAGGCAAGGTTCTTGTCCGAAAACACCAGCGTCAGCCGCTCGGTCAGTGTCGCCAGCCGTTCGAGCAGAACCGGCGCGGAATTGAGCAGTTCGCCCAGCCCGCCGCGCTTGGTCGGAATTACCGGAACGCCTTCTGGACAAGCCGCAGCCGCAGCTGCGCCCTTACAGGTCAGCTCGGGCGCGTCTTTGCTGGCGCCTTCCAATTGGACGATGGATACCCCGGTAAAGCTGCCCTGCATCGTGGCCGAAGTGCCAACCCGGATCGGCACGTCCTTGTTCACCGCGATCCGCACCCGGACGAACCCGGGGTCTTTCTTCCACAGCTCAATCTCGGTCACTTGGCCAACCGGCACGCCCGAAAAATTGACCGCTGAACCTTTGGACAGACCGTCCACCGATTGCTTGAAAAAGATATCGTATTCGTGGCGGCTGCCTTCGTTCAGGCGGGCGACCCACAGGATTACCCCGGCGATCAGCGCCAGCAGGCCCAGCGTAACTGCCCCGACCCAGACATGATTGGCCTTCGTTTCCATCGCGACCCTATTCCCCTGCTTTCGCGGGCTTGTCCATCGCCTTGGCACGGTCCCGCGCGGTGCTGGCCGCCCGGCCGCGCGGGCCATTGAAATATTCCTGAATCCACGGATGATCGAGCGCCAGCAGTTCGGGAATGGTCCCCACTGCAATCACGCGCTTATCGGCCAGCACCGCGACCCGGTCACAAAGTTCGTACAGCGTATCCAGATCGTGGGTGATCAGGAAAACCGTGTGGCCCAATGTATCCTGCAATTCACGGGTCAACGCATCGAACGCCGCCGCGCCAATCGGATCGAGGCCCGCTGTCGGCTCGTCCAGAAACAGCAGTTCTGGATCCATCGCCAGCGCCCGGGCCAGACCAGCGCGCTTTTTCATCCCGCCTGAAAGCTCGGACGGATACTTGTCCGCCGCGCTATCGGGCAGGCCCGCCAGCATGATCTTGTATCGCGCGATCTCGCGGCGCAGCGCCGGACTGATTTCGGGGTAGAATTCGCGCAGCGGCACTTCGATATTTTCCGCCACGGTCAGCGTGGAAAACAGCGCGCCGCCCTGAAACAACACGCCCCAGCAGCTACGGATATCGATGTCGCTTTCGGTGCGGTTTCCGGAAATGGCCTCGCCCAGCACCTCGATAGTGCCACCAGCAAGCGTTTGCAGCCCGATGATCGCGCGCATCAGCACCGATTTCCCGGTGCCCGATCCGCCGACCACGCCCAGAATTTCACCGCGGCGAACCGACAGGTCGAGCCCTTCGTGAATTGTGTGTTCGCCAAAGGCAGTCTTCAGCCCTTCGACCACAATCGGGAAATCGCCGGTGAACCGTTCGCGGGTCATCCCCAGCCCACTTCGGTAAAGAACACCGCCAGAAACGCATCGAGCACGATCACTGCAAAGATCGCCTGCACCACCGCCAGCGTGGTCTTCAGGCCGACCGCTTCGGAATTGCCCGCAACCTGCATCCCCTGATAGCAGCCCGCCAGTGCAACGATCAGGCCGAACAGCGGCCCTTTGATCAGCCCAACCCACAGATCGTGGCGCGGCACCACTTCCTGAATCCGGGTGATGAAGGTCCAGAACGGGATATCGAGCGAATACATCGAGATGAACGCCCCGCCGATGATCGAGAGAATCGCGGCGTAAAAGCCCAGCATCATCAGCATCAGCGTGCAGGCCAGCACGCGCGGCACCACCAGCGCTTCCATCGGTGACACCCCGATGGTCCGCATCGCATCGATTTCCTCGGTCAGCTTCATCGTCCCGATCTGCGCGGCGAATGACGATCCAGACCGGCCCGCGACCATGATCGCGGTCATCAGCACGCCCAGTTCGCGGAACGAGAGCCGCCCGGTCAGGTTGATCGTGTAAATCTCTGCGCCGAACTGTTCCAATTGCACCGCGCCTTGCTGGGCGATCACGATCCCGACCAGAAAGCTCATCAATCCGACAATCGGCAGCGCCTGAATGCCGACCAGTTCGAGCTGGCGGACCAGCGAAGTCCAGCGCATCCGGCCCGGATGGCGGATCAGGCTGCCCACCGCCAGGATCAGCTCGCCCAGAAATGCCAGCAGGCTTTTGACGCCGGTGAAATAGCCGATCACATAGCCGCC
>JANMHL010000438.1:0-2029 GCA_031375125.1 Novosphingobium sp.
TTATTCGATCAGCAACACCGCTGAATACGGCGATATCACCACCGGCCCGCGGATCATCACCGCCGAAACCAAAGCCGAAATGAAGCGCGTGCTGGCCGACATTCAGTCGGGCCGGTTCGTGAAAAACTTCGTTCTCGATAACCGTGCGGGTCAGCCCGAACTGAAAGCCGCCCGCAAGGCCGCCGAGGCCCATCCGATCGAAAAGACCGGCGCTCAGCTGCGCGCAATGATGCCGTGGATCGGTGCCAACAAGCTGGTCGATCAGGAAAAGAACTGATCCCGCCGAAAGGCGCTTGACCGCAAGCATTATGGGGGCTCCTTTGGCGACAAAGGAGCCCCTGATGTTTTCACGTCCGCTACTCGCCGCCGCAGCCTTGCTCGCTGGGGCCACTGCCCTGCCTGCGCAGTTACCCGGAGCGGCTGATCCGGCCCGGATAACGGCGGGAACCTATAAGGCTGATCCGCTGCACACGCTGATCGGTTGGCGGGTCAACCACCTTGGCTTCAACGACTACTTTGGAATGTTCGGCACGATCAAAGGCACCTTGGTGCTCGATCCGGCCAATCTGGCTGCGGCCCGGGTGGCGGTTCGAGTTCCGATCCGCAAGGTTATCACAGCCAGCCAAGGGTTGAACGGGCATCTGCTGCGCGCCGGCAGCGGCGGCGCCAAAGCCGATTTCTTCGGTAATGATCCCGCCGACGCGCTGTTTGAATCGACCGCAGTCAAACCCGGTGCCGATGGTAAAAGCGCCCAAATCGAGGGCAAGTTGACCATGAACGGCGTAACCCGCCCGGTGACAATCGCTGCGACTTTCACCGGCGCAGGCAAGAACCCGTTATCGGGAAAGCAAACGGTCGGCTTTCACGGCATGACCACAATCAAGCGCTCTGAATGGGGAATTTTGGGCGCGCTTCCGGTGGTCAGTGACAACGTGGAACTGACGATCACGGCTGCGTTTGAGAATTAGCCAAGGCGCTCACCCAAACTCGTCATTGCGAGCGCAGCGAAGCAATCCAGAGCCGCATAAACCGCCCTGGATTGCTTCGCCGCGCTCGCAATGATGGCTCACCGCATTTTCCCAAACGCAGTTTGCAGTTCGCCGATAAACGCCGCTGGCTGTTCCCACGCGGCAAAGTGCCCGCCCTTTTCCATGTCGCCCCAGTGGACCAGGTTCTTGTAATTGCGCTCGGCCCATTTGCGCGGGGTTGGCAGGATTTCCTTCGGATAAGCACTGACCGCAACGGGCAGTTCGATTTCTTGCGGGGCGAAACTGCCAAAGCTCTCCCAATAAAGCCGCGCCGATGAAGCGCCGCCCGCCGGGAGCCAATAGAGCATGATGTTGTCGAGGATCTGATCGCGGCTGAGCGCATCAAACGGCGATCCGGCATTGTCGGTCCAGGCCCACATCTTTTCAAAAATCCACCCGGCCAGCCCCGCTGGGCTATCGACCAGACCATAGCCGACTGTTTGCGGCCGGGTACGCTGCTGGGTCGAATAGCCCGAGTCCCAATCCTGATAATGCTTGAGCGCGCCGAGCGCCTTCAAGTCCGCCGCATCGGGATTGGCGAGGTCTTCGGGCAAGGGCCGCCCAATCGGCATATTGAGGTGGATTCCGGCGCAGCCTTCCAGCTTTTGCACCGCAATGGCTGTCGTCACCGCGCTACCCCAGTCGCCGCCCTGCGCCACCCAGCGGGTATAGCCAAGCCGCGTCATCAGCGTGCCCCAGGCCCGGCCAATCCGCTCAACCCCCCAACCGGTCGCGGTGGGTTTTCCCGAAAAGCCGAACCCCGGCAGCGATGGCAGCACCAGATCGAACGCTTGGGCAGGGTCAGCCGGATTGGTCAAGCCTTCGATCACGCCCATGAATTCGATCACCGAACCGGGCCAACCGTGAGTCATGATCAGCGGCATCGCGCCTGCGTGAGGTGAACGGATATGGAGGAAGTGCACTTCCAGTCCATCAATCTCGGTCTTGAACTGCCCCAGCCCGTTCAGCCGCGCCTCGCAGCGTCGCCAGTCATAGCCGCT
>JANMHL010000285.1:0-4002 GCA_031375125.1 Novosphingobium sp.
AGGGCAACGGGTCGGAAACGTGGCCGGGCAGGCTGATCTGGCCTGCGACCCCCAGCTGTTCCGCCAGCCGCTCCAGCTTAGCCCGTTCGGCCCCTTCGCCCACAATCGTCAGCCGCGCCGCCGGATCATTCAGCCGGGCAAAAGCGCGCAGCAGCAGCGGATAGTTCTTTTGCCCAGCCAACCGCCCGACCGAGACATAGTGCGGCGCGCGCGGGGTCTGCGCGGGGCGCGGCAAGGCCGACAGCGCCGCAAACTGCGGCTCTTGCAACGATGGATCCTCGATAATCGTGATCCGGTCATCCGCCACCTGCATCAGCTGCGCAATTTCGGCCCGCATTGGCTGGGCCATGCCAACAAAGTGATCGAGCCAGCGGCCCTGCAGCCGCAGCCACCAGTGATAGGCGGCGCGGTATGGCGGCAGCATATCCTGGCGGTACAGGTCATTGCTGAGCTTGATCGCGACCGGCGGGCAGCGTCGCCCCAGCAGCAGCTTCATCGCCACCGCGACAATCGCATAGGTGTTGCCCGATGCGAACAGCACGTCGGCCGAGTTGCGCTTCAAGCAGCGGCGCAGCACCCAGATCAGCCACAGTGTTTCAAACGCGGCGGTCGGGATTGGCTCTGGCTCCAGTGCATAGTTCAGCGCCGGGGCCGTGCCGCGCATCGCACCTTCGTCGCGCCCCAGCACCACGGTCACGTCCTCACCATCGCCCTGCCAAGCGGCGCACAAGTTGAGCGCAACCCGCTCAACCCCGCCGGGCTCGAACGAATGGATCGGAACTACGATCTTCACCGCGTCAGCAAGTCCGCATAGCGTCCGGCTAGACGGCGTTCAGCGAAAGCAGAGTAAGTCGCCTCGATGCTTTCGATCAACGCGGGCACAGTGGTATCGCCGGGATGGACCGCAATCCGCATGACTTGCTGCGGATGCAGAAAGGTCCGCGCCAGACTGGAGAAAAACCGCGAAGACAGCTGGCGCGTTTTTGAACGGCTGGCCCAGGTGATCACCGGGCCTTTGGCCAGAACCTTGCCGGTTTTAGGCTGCCAGACCTTCATATGATCTTCGGCCAGGGCAAAGCCGTTGTCGGCCAAGGCCGCCAAGGCACCCGGACCATAGAGCCAAGCCGGAGCGATGAAGCCCGCCGCGCTGCGCCCGATCGCGTCCTCGACCAGTTTGCGGCCATCGGCCATCCGGCGGCTGGCTTCTTCGCGGGTCAGGCCGAGAAATTCACCCTCGCCTGCGGTCATGTGCTTGGCCTTGAATGCGGCGGCTCCGGAATGGTCGGCCAAATCCTTGTGGAACCAACCGTGGACGAACATCTCAACACCTTGGTCGGCCCAATCGCGCAGGCGGCGCTGGAAGGCCGGATTGGCGCTGAGCGATGCCTCACCCCAATGGTCCGGCACGACCAGCATCGCGAACTTCGGCCCGCCCAGAATCCGGCTGAGCTGATCAGCCAATTGATCAACCTCGCGTTCAAAACGCGGGCCAACATCGTGGATCGAGGCGAGCAGGAGTTTGGACATTGGGATGGCTTTACAATGAACCGGACACGAAGGGAATCCTTCTGTCCAAACCCGTTCATGCTGAGCTTGTCGAAGCACTGTCCTTTTCTTGATCCGAGCCTGACGCGGCGGCCAAAAAGGACGATCCTTCGACAAGCTCAGGATAGACGGATCTAGGGCGTTACCCTGGATTTGCCACAACGCTTCAGATCAATGGCATCTGCTGGCTGGCGCAGTGGAAACTACCCCCGCCGGCCAGCACGGCATCGGCCATAATCCCGACCACGTCGCGGTCCGGGAACAGTTCGGCGACGGCAGCAACGCCATCTGCATCGTGGACCGAGCCATA
The DNA here is from genome assembly GCA_031375125.1 of Novosphingobium sp. Taxonomy (GTDB): domain Bacteria; phylum Pseudomonadota; class Alphaproteobacteria; order Sphingomonadales; family Sphingomonadaceae; genus Novosphingobium. The sequence continues at coordinate 1,856 of JANMHL010000285.1, forward strand.
GATCGGCACCACCACCAGCTGCGAGGTGACTGCGAAATTCATATAGCTGGCGGGTTCAATCCGCGCGCCGGTTTCGACCCGCCCCGGGGACGGCACTTCGCGGACGGCCACGCCAAACGCCTCGGCCCGGGCCTTGGCATCGGCATAGATCGCGGCATTCGGATCATCCGCCCCGGTGGCGCGCGGCAGTGCCAGCACATTCGGCGCGACAAACCGCGCGAGGTTATCGACGTGGCCATCGGTGTGGTCATTGATCAAGCCGTCACCCAGCCACAAAACCCGGTCAAAGCCGAGATCGCGCTGCAACCGTGCCTCAATATCCGCCCGCGACAGCTGCGGATTGCGGTTGGGATTGAGCAGGCACTGTTCGGTCGTCACAACCAGGCCGGTGCCATCGCAATCGAGCGCGCCGCCTTCGAGTATCCAGTCGGCAGTGGCAACCGTTAGGCCCGCGCTGGCCGCCAATTCCGCGCCGATTTCCTGATCACCGTCCATCAGATATTTGCCGCCCCAGCCGTTAAAGCCAAACCGCTGGGCGACCGGCTTGCCCTTGCACTCCACCACCAACGGCCCGGTATCGCGCAGCCAGACGTCGCCATAGCGCCGCAGCTCCAGCTTGACCGCCGCCGAACACAGCGCCGCGGCGCGCACCCGGTTGGCCTCGTCCCGCACGATCAGCCGGACTTCCTGCCCGCTATCGGCCACCGCACTGGCAAAGCGCGCAATCTGTTCCTGCGCGCGGCCCAGAAACCCCGGCCACTCCTCGGCAAGGTGCGGAAAGCCGACCCACAACCAGTGCTGCGGATGCCATTCGGGCGGCATCCGCACAGCCGTTTGACCCATCACGCTACTTCCCGCTGGCCCGGCTCTTGTCCCGCACCGCGCGGAATTCGTCGTTTTTGTGCCAGTTGGGCCAGGCGTTGCTCATCGCCAGCATCCGCCCGAGCCGGTAATACAGCGTCGCGTCCTGAACCGGGCCGGACCAGTCCCAACTTTCTTCAAACTCGTCGCTCGGCTGGTGATAGCGGTTGACGACATAGTCCTCGCCCGCTGCCTCGCCCGCAGCTTTGCCGCCCCTGACCCAGTCCGATCCGCGCCCAACAGCGAACATCGGCACGCCCAGCTTGGCAAAGCTGAAATGATCCGAACGGTAATAGTGCCCGCGCTCAGCATGATCCTCTGGGGTCTGGTACAGCCCCATCGTCTTCATCGCCGCTTTGAGGAAGCCAGTCAGTTCGTTCTTGTCCCCGCCGGTGACCTGCACATCGCGGCTGGGGCTGCCGGGGGAAAGGCCATCCATGTTTACCCCGCCGACCGTTTTTGACAGCGGATAGACCGGGTTTTCGGCGTAGTACTTGGAACCGAGCAAGCCCGATTCTTCCATTGTCACCGCCAGAAATATCTGGCTGCGCGCGGCGGGTCCGGCGCGTTTGTTAGCCTCGGCAATTGCTACCAAACCGCCGACGCCGGTGGCGTTATCGACCGCGCCGTTGCAGATATCATCGCCGGTCTTGTCGGCCACGCAGCGGCCCAGGTGATCCCAATGTCCGGTATAGAGGACATATTCGTTCGGACGGGTCTTGCCCGGCATGATCCCGATCACATTACGGCTGACCGCGCGCTTGATCGAGTTGTCAAAGCTCATGCTGCCCTTGGCGCCCAGTTCGACGGCCTTGAACCCTTTGACTTTGGCAGCCTTGTCGAGCGCAGCGAAATCCTGACCACTGGCTTTGAAAATTGCTTCGGCCACGCCCTTTTGCATCCAGCCGTTGGCCGCCGTGTTGCTCATCCCGTTATCAGCCGACTGGATGAACAGTTGCGGCCCGGTCCAGCTGGAATTGACCACTTGCCAGCCATAGGCCGCCGGGAAAACATCGTGAACGATCAGCGCGCCCGCTGCGCCCTGCCGCGCGGCTTCCTCATACTTGTAGGTCCAGCGGCCATAATAGGTCATCCGCTTGCCCTTGAAGAGGCCCGCCTCATCCTTGGCGGCATAGTCCGGATCGTTGACCAGAATTACCGCGATCTTGCCCTTCATGTCGACCCCGGCATAGTCATTCCAGCCCAGTTCGGGCGCAACGATACCGTGGCCGACGAAGACCAGCGGCGCGTCCTTCAGTTCGGTTTTCGGCGTGATCCGGTACGAT
>JANMHL010000015.1:0-5620 GCA_031375125.1 Novosphingobium sp.
CGGGCTCATGCATTTCCCCCTGCGGCGTTTATCGCCTGGGCCGGGATCGTGCGGCTGGGGCGCAAAGTGTTTCTGGCTGATCCGCTCGATTTCGTCGCCCGCCCGCGCGGGCCGCTCGATCCCGATGCCGCCCCGGCGCGCGGCGCAGGGGTAAAGGCATGAGCCGGACCATCGGCGTGATCGGCGCAGGCGCATGGGGCACTGCACTTGCTCAGGCAATGGCCAGCGATGGCAGCGTCGTGCTGTTGTGGGCGCGCGAGGCCGAGCTGGTGGCGGAAATCAACGCGCACCAGACCAACAGCCTGTTCCTGCCCGGTGCGCCGCTATCTCCGCTGATCCGCGCCACGGCTGACCTGACCGACCTAGCGTCGCTGCCGGTGCTGCTGGTAGTCACTCCGGCCCAGCATCTGGCCAAGGTGTTATCCGGTCTGCCCGACGCACCGCGCGATCTGGTGCTGTGTTCCAAGGGGATCGAGGCTGGAACCGGGCGGTTGATGGCCGACGTTGCCGCCGCCGCTGCGCCAGCGGCCAGCATCGCGGTGCTATCTGGCCCGACTTTTGCGCACGAAGTGGCCGCTGGCCTTCCGACGGCGGTGACGCTGGCCTGCGCGGGCGGCGAAGCGCAATGGGCCCGGCTGGCCCCGGCGTTGTCGCGGCCATCACTGCGGCCCTATTATTCCGATGACGTGACCGGCGCTGAGATCGGCGGGGCAGTCAAGAACGTGCTGGCGATTGCCTGCGGCGTGGTCGACGGGCTGGGGCTTGGCCAGAATGCGCGCGCCGCGCTGATCGCGCGCGGCTATGCCGAAATGACCCGGTTCGGCCTCGCGCTGGGTGGGCGGGCGGAAACGCTGGCCGGACTTTGCGGGCTGGGCGATCTGGTGCTGACCTGTTCATCCACCGCCAGTCGCAATTTTTCGCTGGGCAAGGCGCTGGGCGAGGGGCTGTCGGCGGCAGAAGCGCTGGCCGGCAAAAGCAGCGTTGCCGAAGGCGCGCACACCGCGCCGGTGCTGGCCGATCTGGCCCGCAGGCATGGCATTGCCATGCCGATTGTCGAAGCGGTAGAGCGGTTGCTGCGCGGCGATGCTCCGGCCAAGGCGGTAGTGGCCGAACTGCTCGCGCGCCCGCTAACCACCGAAGGACTGCGCCTGTGAGCGAAACCGGCGCCAACCACCAACAGGATATGCAGGCGCTGGCCAAAGGCGGGCAGACCAATGTGCTGGGCTTTCTGCTGCGGCTGATGGCGCGGATCCCGTTCCTGATCATCGGCAGCCGGTTTTACGGCGCGGAATCGCTCGGCCGGTTTGCTTCGGCGCTGGTGATGGTCGAACTGGCGGCGCAAGTCTGCACGCTGGGGCAAAAGCGCGGGCTGGCGCAGCGCCTGTCCAAGGATTGCGAGCATCCGGCCAATTCGATCACCGATGCGATGGTGCTGACCGCGCTGCTGGCGATCCCGGCCAGTGTGGCGCTTTATCTGTTCCCGCAGGCGATGTATCCGACCGGCAACTATTCCGAAGCCGACCGGCTGTTGGTGATCGCGATCCTGCCGCTGGCAATGACCGACATTGCCCTGGCGGCGCTGGCCTATCGCTATGATGTAGCCAGCACAGTCCGGTCCCGCGCGATTGTCGAGCCGTGGACGTTGTCGCTTGCGGCTGGGGCGTTTTTCTTTCTGATCCCGGCCAGTGGGCTGCAACTGGCCTTTGTCGCCTCGATCCTGACCGCCTCGGTGGCCGCACTATGGCCGCTGTGGCGCAGTTATGGCCGCCCGCAAAACTGGCGCCCACACCCGCTGCGGCTGGGCGAGCTGGCCTTGGCCAACCTGCCGCTGGCCGGGGCCGATGCTGTGGAATGGGCCACGCGCAAACTCGACATCTTCATTCTGCGGTTTTTCGTCGGCGAAGGCGCGATCGGGGTCTATTACTTCGCCCAGCAGATCGCGACCTTGCCGCAGAAACTGAAATCGAGTTTCGAGCCGATCCTGGGTCCGGTGATCACCCGCAACCTGAAAGAGGGCAATCTGGCGGGGATCGCCGCTCAAGTTCGTCAGGTAGGTTACTGGATCATCGCCGCGCAATTTGGCATCGCCTTGGCGCTGGCGATCCCTGGGCAGGGGATCATGGGGCTGGGCGGTCCGGACTTTGTTGGCGGAACCGGCGCGCTGGCGTTCCTGCTGGCCGCTGAAGTCGTCGCAGCGACGGCGGTAGTGAGCGAGGCTGCGCTGGTTTATGTCGCGCGGGTCCAGAACCTGCTGATCTCGCTGCTCACGTTCACACTGCAGGCGCTGCTGACCTTTGGCGGGATCGCGCTGGTCACCGATCTGGGCCTGAATGACAATTTCCGTGCGGCGGCTGCGGCGGGCGCCTTGATGCTGTCGCTGGGCGCCAGTTCGGTGCTGAAAGCTTGGTTGCTGTCGGCCAAATTGAACGCCAGCGTCAACAACTGGCGCTGGACGCTGGCCTGGGCTGCGGCCCCGGCGGTGCTGGTCGGCTGGCTGGCCTTGACTGTGCTGCCCGAATGGGCCGCGCTGATTTTCGGGATGCCCGCGATCCTGTTCGCCTATGCCTATGTGGTGTGGCACAAGGGGTTTGGCCCCGAAGACCGGGTGCTGTTCCGCCGCAATGTTGGCGGGTGATTTCGCTGGTGGAGATGCTGCGATGATCGAACTGACACAAACCAACGCATTGGTGCTGGGGCTGGTGGTGCTCGCAGTGTTGCTGACCGGTTGGCTGCTGTGGCGCCGCGCCAGCCGCGCCCCGGCGCGGCGTGAGTACAAGCCCGATGTGCTCGATTCTGGCGCGGCATCGGTCCACCGCAATCAGGCGCTGATCGATGCGGCACCGGCGGCGCAAGTGATCGTGCCGCCAGCCATGGGCGGGATGATGGCAGGTGTTGCCGAAGCGGTCGCCGTCGCCGCGCAGGATGTGGTCGAAGAGGCTGAAGTGGCTGCGACGCCGCCTGCGCCAACGCCAGCGCCAGTTGAAGTGCCCGCGCCCGAGCCAGAGCAAGTCCCGGAACCACTGCCTGAAATTGCCCCCGAACCCGAATTCATCCCCGCGCCAGAGCCTGAAGCGGCGCCTGAACCCGGCCCGATGAACGACGGCGGGGCCGACGACCTGTCCCGGATAAAAGGCCTCGGCCCCAAACTACAAGCCCTGCTCCCCACCCTCGGCCTCAGCACCTACGCCCAAATCGCCGCGCTGACCGAAACGGACTTGGCCGTTCTGGATGGTAAGCTAGGCGCATTTGCTGGTCGCCCCGCCAAGGACAACTGGGTCGAACAAGCCCGGTTTTTGGCGGGCGGGGATGTGGCTGAATTTGAGGCGAAGTTCGGGAAGGTTTGAGAGGTGGTTAGGCGGCGCGCTTCTGGACCGATAGCTCCAACCCAAGCGCCTTCAGGACGGCTATGAGGGTTTCCAAAGTGGGATTCCCATTCTCGGAGAGCGCATTGTACAGGGCTTGTCGTCCGAGACCCGATTTTTTAGCAATCTCGGTCATGCCCTTGGAACGCGCTACATCGCCCAAGGCTGATGCGATGTGCTTCGGGTCATTCCCTTCCATCGCTGCCTCAAGATAAAAGAGGATGTCCTCCTCAGTCTCGAGGTAAATTGCAGCGTCAAATGGGCGTAGCTCCACCACGGCGTTCAATCTCTTCCTTCAGCCGCTTTGCATAAGCAATGTCAGCATCCTGCGTCCGCTTGTCGCCCCCGCACAGGAGAATAACAAGCTGCTTTCCGCGCTGGAAATAATAGACTCGATAACCCGGGCCATGATCGATCTTCATCTCAAAAACACCGCCCTGTACGGAGCGGATCTTTCCGAAGTTTCCGTTCGCCGCCCGTCTGATCCGGTCGGCAATCATGGCGCGGCCTTTGCGGTCAGGCTCCTTATTAAGCCATTTCGCAAAGTCGAGCGTCTCCTCCAGCGAGAAGACGTGTCCTGTATGAAGGACATTCCGATAATTGTCAAGACTCTCGTTCATTGCTTGAGTTCGTCCAATTTACGCCAAGTTGGATCACCAGGCATCTGAACATACCAGAACCGCCAACCATTCACGTTTGTGTTCGAGATCGCGCTAGCCGCGTCTGAAGGGCTTCTCCTAGCTTTGCCGTCTGCCCCGACCCATTGGCCTTGAATTATTTCGGCAGAGAAGGTTTGGCCTTTATAGGTCGCGCGAAACTTCGTGCCATTGGGGAAATGCACATTCCCAAACCAGACCCCGTTCATATATTTTGTCAGCAAGCCTCCCAAACTTTCATCGGGCAAAAGCGCGTTTCTTGGGGCCGCGGAACCAAAGAGTCCGCGACGCACCCTTTCAGGACCGGAATTTGCCAACGCGTTTAGCCCGCCCGTAACTACTTTTGGAATGCTGTCGTCCAACGCGGCATGCGGCGCACTTGCATTTGGCAAGTCTAAGAGTCGCCGAATCACGGCATTGTAGGAATCTGACTCGCTCACTCGAAGGTTGGTCAGCATCTTGAATACTTCGAAATCGATGTCGATCTGCACGGTTAATCTCCGATCTATGCGGAGAAACTATCATAGGCAAATATAGATTGCAAGGGTTGAGTTCAACGCCCCCACTTCCCCTTCCGCGATTCCTTCCCAAACCGCCCCTTCCTGGTCCCCGGCTTGCCCTCGTTGCTACGCCCGACAATCGGCGCGCGCTTTTCCCCGTCGGGTATCCCAAGCTCATCCGCTTCCAGCCGCCGGATTTCATCCCTGAGCCTCCCAGCTTCCTCAAACTCCAGATCGGCTGCCGCCGCGCGCATCCGGGCTTCCAGTTCTTCGATGTAGCTGCGCAGGTTGTGGCCAACGAGGTTGTTGCGTTCCCCGTCTTCCAGTTCGACCAACACGCCATCGCGGCTGGCGGTGTCGGCGACGATGTTGTGGATGTCGCGTTTGATGCTTTCGGGGGTGATGCCGTGTTCGATGTTGAAGGCGTGCTGCTTTTCGCGGCGGCGGTCGGTTTCGGCCATCGCGCGTTCCATGCTTCCGGTGATCCTGTCGGCGTAGAGGATCACCCGGCCATCGACGTTGCGGGCGGCCCGGCCGATGGTCTGGATCAGGCTGGTTTCGCTGCGCAGGAAACCTTCCTTGTCAGCGTCTAGAATGGCGACCAGCCCGCATTCGGGAATGTCGAGGCCTTCGCGCAGCAGGTTGATTCCGACCAGCACGTCATAGACCCCAAGCCGCAAGTCGCGGATCAGCTCGATCCGTTCCAGCGTTTCGACATCGCTGTGCATATAGCGAACGCGCAGGCCCGCCTCGTGCATGAATTCGGACAGATCCTCGGCCATCCGCTTGGTCAGCGTGGTGACGAGAGTGCGGTAGCCCGCCTGCGCAACCTTGCGGCATTGCTCGATGCAATCCTGCACCTGATCCTCGACCGGGCGGATTTCGACCGGCGGGTCGATCAGCCCGGTGGGGCGGATCACCTGTTCGGCGAACACGCCTCCGCTCTGCTCCATTTCCCACCCGCCCGGTGTCGCCGAAACCGCCACCGTCTGCGGGCGCATCGCGTCCCATTCGTTGAACCGCAGCGGGCGGTTGTCGATGCAGCTCGGCAGGCGGAACCCATATTCGGCCAGCGTGATCTTGCGGCGGTGATCGCCTTTGC